>JAZPXS010000362.1:0-3250 GCA_045543775.1 Clostridia bacterium | reverse complement strand
TTATTTGTGGGGATACTGCGTACCCCCACACCCCCGCTTTTTTAAAATGAAATTGTTATTAATTATATTTATTACGAAGGGGAACTCCGCGTTCCCCTTCGTGCATCCCTTCCTCTCCGCTGTAAAAATACGGGGAAATCAAAAATATAAAACCTCAAAATTTTACCGACCATTGCGGATGCGACGATTTTCGTCGCTTGTCCTCATTAAATGCCGTTTGCATAAAGGAACTGAAATGTGCAAACGGCATTTTCGGTAATTTTGAGGTTTTCTCTTTTCGATTTTTATCCCCCGTATTTTTAATGCGGAATTAAAAAGTTACTGATTATGGAAAATGTGTTTTGAAAACAGAATAAATTAGAAAAAATTTTGATATTCGACATATAGCGACATTATTCCCGATTGACTTTTGTATTCTTTTATGATACGATAATTTTGCGAACCAATTTAAGATTAAACTTTTGATAGTGTGCAGTTTTGCTTTGGCAAAAATGCAGGCTCACTTTTAGCACACATCAAAAGTATGTTAAAAATTGGTTCGCACCTTAGAGCTGTGCATTTTTCGTGCGTCGGCTCTAAACGCCGGCGCATTTTTAATTTATACCAAAAACTAAAAAAGGAGCTAATGCAAAATGATTGATTACCAAAAGATGTATTATGAATTATTCAATGAAATTACGGACATTATAGAAAAGCTGAAACAAATACAAATTATTGCAGAGGAAAAGTATATTTCTGCAAGTGAATTTGAAGAGCAGATTGATATTTAATTTACGCACTATTATTAAATTACATTTCCCATAATCAGTAACTTTTTAAATCCGCATTGAAATATGCAGGATTAAAAAATCAAAAAGAAAAAATCCAATTCTTCCGAAAACGGCAAATGCAATAGTTCAGTTCCCTTATGCATTTGCCGTTTAGCGAGGACAAGGAGCAAAAATTGTTCCCTCCGGAGCGTTCGGATAAGAATTGGATTTTTAATTTTGATTTTCCTGCATATTTCACAGCGGACGGTTGGGGGTGCAGGGGGAACAACTGCAGGTTTCCCCTGCGAATTAGTGCGGGGTTTCAGGGGTATGCAATACCCCTGAGAAAGAGTTTCACATAAAACTACACACCACAGCACTCACCGCCATACTCACAAAATCTGCCAATAGAGCACAGGTAAGAGTATGACGGGTGTTTTTTATACCCACAGCACCAAAGTAGACAGAAATCGCATAGAAAGTTGTTTCGGTGGAACCCATCATAACAGAAATCACCCTGCCCACATAGGAATCTGTGCCGTATCTGGAAAAAAGCTCTGTTGCCATTGCAAGGGAGCCGCTTCCCGACACGGGACGAAGCAGGGCAAAGGGAAGAGCTTCGGACGGGAAGTGAAGAAGCCTTGCAACAGGCGAAAGGAACTTTACCACGTAGTCCATAGCTCCCGATGCACTAAACATCTTTATTGCCACCAGAAGTCCCACAAGCTGAGGTATTATGTTAAAAGCCGTCACAAGTCCGTCCTTTGCCCCGAGGGTGAAGGACGAATATATGTCGGTTTTTTTAATAAGCGAATATATTAAGATTGTTGCCACAACAACCGGTATAGCAGTGTCAGAAATGTTCATACTCTTCTCCCCAGTAATTTGCACAGAGTAACGCCGGATACAAAGGTTATCACAGAAACTATCCATATGGGAACTATTATCTCTCCGGGACTCTGACTTCCAAGGGCACTTCGCACTGCAATGAGAGTTGATGGGATAAGCTGGATGGATGCACAGTTTATCACTGCAAAGGTGCACATAGAGTTTGTGGCATTTGTTTTGTCTGAATATGCGGAGAGCTTTTTCATAGCGTTAAGTCCCAGCGGTGTTGCGGCATTTCCCATACCAAAGAAGTTGGCAGTCATATTCATTGCAACGGCACCGCACAGCTCTTTGTCCTTTTTGGCTTCGGGAATAAGACGGCTTATGATGGGGGAAAAGATTTTTGCGATGATATTTGTAAGACCGCTTTTTTCCGCAACCTTCATAATACCCGTCCAGAAAGCCATAATTCCTGCAATGCCCAGAGCAAGCTTTACTCCCTCCTCTGCACCCTCCGTAAGGGCGGCGGTAACCTTGGCAGAGGTTCCGTTTGCAAGGGAAACTGCAATAGAAACAAGTATCATACCTGTCCATATGTAATTAAGCATAAAAAATCACTCCCGATAAAATATATTCCGGGAGTGTTTTTTTATGTGTGTATTTCCACCAAACCGTATTTAATTTTTATTCGTTCCAATTTGTCTATCATTGGATTTGATATAACCCACAGGAAAAATGCCGTTGACAGTGAATGGATAAGATCCATAGGCAGTCCCACAATGTAGGCGGATGCCAGCATTTCCCACGTGATTTTGGTTTGCATCATAATGATTGATGCCGGATTCATAATGCCTCCGTAAATAACGAGGGTAGCAAAAAATCCGAATACAGAAAGGGTAATTTTGCTTTTTTTGTTTCTTTTGGCAAACAGAATTCCTGCAAGAAAACCTATGATACCCATAGCAAACATCTGCCAAGGAGTCCAAGGCCCCTGCCCGAAGAAAAAGTTTGATACAAAACCGGAAACCGCACCTACAAGAAATCCCGTTTCCCCGCCAAAGCATATGCCTGCAATTATCACCAGTGCAACAACGGGTTTAAACTGGGGAAGCATAAAAAACGCTGCTCTGCCTGCAACGGTAATGGCACACAAAACGCTTACCACCACGATTTCTCTTGCCTTGGGTTTTCGTGACTCAAACATCAGGCAAAAAGGTATCAGAGTTTCAAATATAATCATAAGGCTTGTCAGATAGTACTTCCTGTCACCGAGAAGAAAAACACCGAAGTAAATGGTAACGGGTACAAGAAGCAGTATCAGAATACCCGGCACAAGATTTCTTTTTGGATTTTTTTTACAAGGCTTCGCTTTGGTATCGTCAGTTTGAGGAGGGTTCTGTATTTTTTTTGCTTGCCGCATCTTTCGTTCCTTGGGTTTTATTTCGCCTCCGCAGGCAAGTATGACATCCTCTGCCGAAACTGCATCGGGAAGAGTTGTCCGTGCCATACGGTTTGCCGATGTGGTGTAAAAATTCTTGCCTTTAAAAAAGTTCCGTGGGGTGTCCTCGGAGGTTATCTTTCCGTCAAACATAAGAGCACACCTGTCTGCATACTCTGCACAGAACTCTATGTCGTGGGACACCATAACAACAGTTACACCTCTTGCTTTGAGG
>JAZPXS010000361.1:0-5993 GCA_045543775.1 Clostridia bacterium | reverse complement strand
CTCAAAAATAAAAATATAATGCTTATTATATGCGGAAGCTCCATGAGTTTTATTGAAAAAGAGCTTTTGTCGGAAAAAAATCCGCTTTATGGGAGAACAACAGGTATCTATAAGATGCTTCCTATGCCGTACTATGATGCGATAAAATTCTTACCGGATTTTTCGTCCGAAGAAAAGCTCATTGCCTATTCGATACTCGGTGGTATTCCTCATTATTTAAAGCAATTTGATTCAAAAAAAACACTTAAGGAAAATATAATAGACAAAATTCTTACCAAAGGTACAGTTCTTTATTCGGAAGTTGAGTTCTTATTAAGACAAGAGCTGCGCGAAACATCTATATACAATACAATAATTGAGGCAATAGCTCTTGGTCATACTGCTTTTAATGAAATCCTTACCAAAACCGGAATAGAAAAGAGCAAACTTAGTGTGTATCTCAAAAATCTCATTGAACTTGGAATTGCAGAAAGAGAGTTTTCGGTACTTGCAAGTGTAAAAGAGCGTTCAAGCAGTAGTAAAGGGTTATATAATCTTACAGATAATTATTTCAGATTTTGGTATGCATTTGGCTATTCCAATCTTTCTGAACTCGAAAAAGATGATGCTTTGGGTGTATGGGAAGACTATATTGAGAATTCACTACATGATTATGCATCAAAATCCTTTGAAAAAGTATGTATCGAATATATGTACATTAAGAATAAAAAAAGACAATTACCTTTCAGGTTTTCCAAAGTTGGTCGTTGGTGGGGAACAGTTGCAAAGGTTATTGATGGCAAAAAGAGAAATTGTGCAGAAGAAATAGATATCGTTGCATCAGACAAGGATGAGAATAATTACATTCTGGGTGAGTGCAAATTCAGAAAAGAATTGTTTGATAACGGCGAGCTTAGGAAACTTAAAGAGAAAATTGTTATAAAAGGAAATATATATTACTATTTATTTTCTCTTTCCGGGTTTACAGATTCAGTAATTAATTTATCAAAATCTGAGGACAATTTGTTTTTGGTTGACATAGAGGAAATTGTTTCAATTTAGAAATGAGAGAGTTTGGTTAATGATATTCATAGCCATTGAAGTGTTATCCGAACTCCGATTTTAAGATACAAAAATTGCTCTAAACCGTACCAAAATACTCGCTAATCCGACAGGATTACCTGCGTTTTTGGCTTGTTTATAGCAATTTTTGGTTATCTTAAAATTCTTTGACCTCCAAATCAAGTATTTTGGGATAGATTTTGGTGCGGAGTACGAAGTAAGGCTTTGTGCCTTTCGAGGACGACAAGCAAAAAGATGCCGAAAATACTGATTTCGAGGCGGGTTCGGATAATACTCCAATGGCTAATTAAAGTGGTTCTGTTGTGTTGCTTACATAGTAAACGGTGGGATTATATTTTAAATATGTATCTCGAAGAAATAGGGTATCCGGTAAATTTGAATAAATAGGCAAAATGGGAGATGTGTATAGTACAACAGTGATATGATGCATCTCTTTTTGTTATTTAAAATTGGCAAAAACCGGTAAAAAATTGCCAGAAACCGGGAAGAAATTGGGGCAAATCGGGAAATGGTTACATATTCAAGCCACTTTTTAGGGTTGTCGTATTTGAATAGTGAAAAATATCAGTTAAAATATAATTGACAAAAAATCTAAAAGGGAGGAAAACACAATGGTAACTTACTATACCGCAATTGGAAAAATGATTACAAAAGATGATAATGGAACAAAGGTTCCGGTTATTATGGTTGAGGATTCGGAGCTTATGATGATAGCGACGAATAACTGAGCCTTTGCAAAGAATGTACCATATGATTTAATGATAAAAATATGCAAGCTCCACTACTGGTTTTTAGTGGGGCTTGCTTTCGTTTAACATATGTATCATTTGATTTTAATTTACCGGTTTTGTATATTTTAAAGGAGTGGCATTAAAAATCTTATTTCACATCTACAAGTATGCCTTTTTCGCGACTTTCTATTATGGCATCAATAATTTTTGCTGCCTTGTAAGCATCTTCCGCAGTGGCGGCTTCCACGGGAACTCCTTCCAGAATAACATCTGCAAAGTGCTCAAGGGCATTGAACCAACCTTTGTCCACACCATAATTTATGTAGTAAAGGTAAGGCTCATGGTAGGAATATACGGGCTTCCCTTCTTCGCGTGCAGCTTTTTCTGCGCGAGCTTCTTCTTGTACGAGGAATTTTCGCACGGCTATATCTGCCTTGAGGCCTTCGTTTTTGTACCATTGTGCTTGGAGGTAGTCGTGTTCTACATGACTGTGTCCTTCGTAGTACTTACATTCTACTTCGCCGGGAAGACCGAAACTGTGGAGTTCACAGAAGTCATCAACTGTTACAAAGCCCTCTTCTGTAGTAGCTTCAAAGTGCTCCTTGGGAGTCTCTCTGGGTACATAGCCTGAGCCGAGCATCATAGCGCTTGAACCATTTTCAAACTGCAAAAGAACATTGTCTTCGTCGGGGCGGGAACTGTAGCAGTATACTGTTTTAACTTCGCTGTCTGCAAAATAGCGAAGAATGTCTATAATGTGACAACACTCAATGATAATACGCTTTCCCATTATGTTCATTTTTCTGCCCCAGTCCAGAGCAAATGGGTCAGCTATGCGGTAGTATGCCGCTTTCATTCCGCCATTTCTTTCAAGTATACCTTTTGCATCACGATAAGAGGGTGCGAGTCTTCTGTTCATACCTACAAGAACTCTCTTGCCGGATTTTTTTTCAGCTTCAACAACCTTCTGACAGTCTTCGGATGTTTCGGCAAGGGGTTTTTCTACATATACATATTTTCCTGCGTTAAGTGCCTCTATGGTAAGGGGAACATGCTCTTCTTCTCTTGTGGCTATTACAACACCATCTATATCGGGATTGGAGAGCACCTTTTTGTAGTCGCTTTCGGTGGGAACATGAGGGAATCTTTTGGCGAGGTCCTTAAGCGTAGACTCGTTTACATCGCAAAAGCAACAAAGGTTAGACTTTTTGCTTTTGATAAGATTGGAAATGTGCTGGCTTTGTGCAAGGTTGCCGCAACCTATTACTGCAATATTTGCTTTTCTCATTATAATAAAACCTCCTTTTTTCTGTATTATACATCATGTATATGGAGAATGCTTTGCATAAAATTGTCATTAATTTAATGAAAATTGTCGATGTTTCCAATAAATGGGCATTGACAATTTAATTAAAATTGTGTATTATATCTCCCGAGAGGTGATTGGATGGACAATGTAAATGTCATAAGCACATTAGATACATATTATCCACCATTTGGGCGAATAGATATGCATAACCACACTTTTTTTCATTATATATATGTATACAAAGGAAACGGAAATATAGAGATAGATGGTGTGGAATTAAGTCTTACCGAGGGATATATTTACCTTGTAAAGCCCACTGCAAAGCATGCTTTTGAGGCAGGGGAGCACGGTATGTCTACAATCGAATTAAAGTTTGATTTGGGTACAAAGGATATATGGTCCAAGATGTGCATACTTCCAAATATACTCGATGCAAAAGGAACCGATGTTTATCACATATTAAAAAAAATGGCATCGGAAATGCATTCAGACGATAAATACGCAAAGACCATGGAAGAAATAAAGCTTTCCGAGCTTATAATAACTCTTTTTCGTATAAATCACAGTTTCAATTCTGATGTCACAAACAGATTTTCGGAAGTAATAGGGTACATAAACCAAAACCTCAAAGAAGAGATAGATTTGAAGACTCTTTCAGAAATTGCCTATATGGATAAGGTGTACTTTTTAAAAGAGTTCAAAAAGCATACGGGCATAACACCAATGCGTTATGTAAAGAAAATGCGTATAGAAAAGGCGAAAAGCCTTCTTCTTCATTCTGATATGAATATAACGCAGATTTCGCTATCCTGCGGATTTTCAAGTATTCACCATTTCAGTAATGTGTTTAAAAAACAAATGGGACTTAGTCCTGCATTATATAAAAAAAGCAGTAAAGACATGTAAGCGTGCTTGCGTGTCTTTACTGCTTTTTATGAATAGTCTTATATTCATTTGGAGTTACACCGTAGAACTCTTTGAATTTCTTGAAGAAATAACCTATGTTGTTGTATCCCACCATATCGCATACTGCCGTAGCCGACAGAGAGTCATCGCTTGTAAGAAGCATTGCGGCACGGGTAAGTCTTGTAGAGGTGAGGTAATCAGAGAATCTCTTGCCTGTCTTCTTTTTAAAATACGAGCTGAAGTACACAGGATTCATAAACACATGCTGTGCAACATCGTTTAATGATATGTTTTCTCTCAGGTGTTCGTTGATGTAACTCATGGCAGAATTTATTACTTCATTGTTGGTAGTTGTATCGGGGAGTATAGCAGAGCTTTCGTCTATGTTTATAAGTTCGCAGAGGGAGTTGTAGTGCCTCAGAAGACTTATGTGGATGTCGGTGTTTAAAACATACTTAAAATCTCTCCGCATATCTTCTACAAACCGGTCTGTTACGCTCTTTACATCATCTGTTTTATGAATTATAAGCCATGTTATATTACTGTACGAATAGAGCGTAAGCGAAAAGTAACCGTTTTCGGTTTCAAAGGGATGAATATTTGTTATAGAGTGGTAAAGATGCAGAGAATCGTATTTGTACGTTTTGTTAAGAAATTCCGAAAAATCCTTTATGTTTATAGTTACGAGTGTACATGCTGCATTCTCGGGTGGAATTTGTACGCCTGTGGATTTAAGCTGATTTTTCATTTCTTCTCTGTCCGATATATTTCCGCAGATTAAATTGGAAAAGAAGATCATACGCATATCAGTGTCGGCTATAGATGAAAATAGAGATGCTTTTGCCATAAAGTTTGAGGCGATTTTTTCAAGGGAAGCTGTTACCGCCTTGTAATCCATGGGCTTTGTAAGGTAGTCTACCACATTTTCATACCGAAGAGCTTTTCGTGCATATTCAAAATCTCTGTAGGCACTAAAAAGCAGTATGCGTGCGCCCGGATTTTCCCTGCTGCACAGCTCCACAAGCTCAAGTCCGTCGGGCGAGGGCATGCAGATATCTGTTATCATTACATCAAAAGGCTGCGATTTAATATACCCTGCGGCATCCTTGCTTGAAGAGAAGATACCTGCAATTTCATAGCCAAGAGAGTCCCACTTAATTATTTTTTCGAGACCTACAAGGCTTATGGTGTCATCATCTACCAAAATGACCTTTAATGGCATATTAAATCACATCCTTTTTTGCATACGATTTCAGCACTCGTTTAAATATAATTATACTTAATTTTTCCTAAAAGTATATAAATTATCTTTGGAAAATATATAATTATTTTAATTTTTGTTCATTTCAAAGTCCGTAACATCAGGTATTGTAAGCGCAACCTCGGTAAGCCCTTCACATGTGCCTATGCGGCATCCGTATTCATCACCGAACACGAGTTTTATTCGTCTGTTGGTGTTAAAAAGTCCAACATGCCTGCCGCTTGAACTAACGGAGGAACGAAGCATATCATTTAGTTTTACTGTGGTTTGTCTGTCGGGCAAAGGCCCGTTGTTTAATATGCGGAAAACTATTTTTTCATCTCTTTTTTTTGCATAAATCTTAAGGATGCCACGCTCTTTATTCTGAAGGGGTTTTATTCCGTGCTTAAAGGCATTTTCAATAAGTGGCTGGAGCGAGAATTTAACAATAATACTGTCCATTATATCCGAATCCACATCCCACTCTACACCAAAGCTTTTGTCCGAGAGAAGATTTTGTATTTTGAGGTATTCCTTGGAATAGGCAATTTCTTGCTCAACGGTTACGAGGTAGTGCTGTACATCTATAGACTGGGAGAGTAGTCTCGACAGTATAAGAACTGTCTCGCTTTCGGGATTGTCCGGTCCGTGGTTTATCATAAGAGAGGTGTTTAGCGCATTTAATGCGTTAAAGATAAAGTGGGGAGTAAACTGAATTTGCAAAACCAAGTCGGAGGCCAAGCGG
>JAZPXS010000360.1:0-5060 GCA_045543775.1 Clostridia bacterium | reverse complement strand
GCCTTTTTGCAGGCTATCATATGGAGAGCCTTTTCGTATACTGCATATTTTAAGTTGTCCACATTTTGGGAAATAAGACCTATTATTTCCGTTACGCAGTCCCTGATGTCCTGCTCCTCCATAGTGCCCGGAGTTGCACGGATAATAAGGGCGTTTCTGCCGAAAATCTCCGCTTCGAACCCAAGATGGGAGAAAAATCCTATGTTTTCCTCTGCGGTATTAACTTCCGTTGCGGAAAGCGTAACCGTAACGGGAAGCAGCATAAGCTGGGAATCCACAAGGCTGTGACGGAATTTTTCCAGAAGCTCCTCGTAGCATATACGCTCATGGGCGGCATGCTGGTCAATAAGGAGCATTTCGTTGTCTTTCTGAAGTATTGCATAGGTGCCGAAAATCTGACCTATGTACTTAAAATCCACACCCTCCACAGGGAGAGGGGGTTTTGGTGCCATTATCTTTTCCGCTTCCTCCTCTGTTATGGGGCGGAGATTGTTCTTGTAATCCTGTATTATTTTTTTGCTGACAGAATTGGACTTTGGCACATCTATATGAGTAAACCTTTCCGTATTGCTTTCTGTTTTAGGTTCTTCCATACGGGTGAAGCGTTCTGTGTTACCTTCTGTTTTAGGCTCTTCTGTACGGGTAAAGCGTTCTGTGTCTGATACTGTGCTCACTTCCGTATTTTTAGGCGAAACCTTGATTTCTGCCGGCTTTTCTTCCTTTTTCTCCTCTTTTTTGGGAGTTTCCACATAGTAGTCCTTAAGGAGATTTATCTGCTTTGCTTCCTCATATGAGGGAGCATTTTTTACTTTGGAAAACGCATCCTGTTTTGTCTTTATTTCCACACTGGGAATATATTTGTTTTCCGTAAGGGCATTTTTTACACCCCAGTAAACTCCCGAATACACTTTCCTTTCGTCGGTAAAGCGAACCTCGGTTTTTGCAGGATGCACATTTACGTCAACATTTCTGCTGTCGGTTTCCAGTTTAATAACGCAAACGGGAAACTTGCCTACAGTGACGGTTGTTTTGAATGCTTCGCTCACTGCGGCACTCATAACCTTGGATATAATGTTTCTTGAATTTACAAAAAATATCTGATGGCGTCTGTCTCCTCGGGCAATTTTTCCGTTACCCACATAGCCGGTAACGGTAAATCCGTCCTCGGAAAAATCCACTTTTGTCATATTGTCGGTATATTCCTTTCCGAATACCGAATAAACAGCACTCAGAAGCTTGCCGTCTCCCGGTGAGGAGAGAACCTTTTTTCCGCCTGATATATACTGAAAGGATATCTCCGGATGGCTTAATATGAGCTTGCTCATAATGTCGGTAATATGAGCCGTTTCCGCAGAATCACTCTTTAAAAACTTCATTCTTGCAGGAGTGTTGAAGAAAAGATTGCGTACAATGATAGTTGTGCCGTCGGGACAGCCTGCCTCATCTTCCTCAATAACCTTGCCTGCCTCCACGGTAACACAGCTTCCTACGGCTTCTTCCCTGGTTTTTGTAAATATCTCCACCGAGGAAACCGCCGCAATACTGGCAAGAGCCTCACCTCGGAAGCCCAGAGTACCTATGGTATCCAAGTCCGCTGCGGTTTTAATCTTGCTTGTTGCGTGAGGCAAAAATGCCGTGGCAATCTCACCCCTCTCTATTCCGCAGCCGTTATCGGTTACACGGATGTAGGGGACTCCGCCTTTTTTTATCTCCACAGTAATTGATGTGGCTCCGGCATCTATGCAGTTTTCCGTAAGCTCCTTTACAACAGAGGCAGGTCTCTCAACAACCTCGCCTGCCGCTATCATATTGGCTATTTCCGTGGGAAGTACATTAATCTTCACTTAGTTCTCCTACTTTCTTCTGGAGGAGAAACAGTTCGTTCATTGCCTCCAGGGGTGTGAGAGTTGATATATCAACATCCATTATAGCTTTGTAAAGCTTTTGTGTTTCTATCTTCTTTTCTTCCATGGTGCTCAGGTTCTTCTCAATGGAGCCTGTCTCCCTTTTTGGAGAGCCATCCTCCACTGCCGCAAGGACCTCTTTTGCTCTTTGTGTTACAACGTCGGGAACACCTGCAAGCTTTGCAACCTCAATACCGAAGCTGTCATCTGTACCGCCCGATACGATTTTCCGAAGAAAAGTAATGTCATCGCCTCTTCGTCTTACGGCTACGGAGTAGTTCTTTACCCCCTCAACCTTGCCCTCAAGGTCTGTAAGCTCATGGTAGTGAGTTGCAAAAAGTGTTTTTGCACCTATTTTTTCCGCAATGTATTCCACCACCGCCCAGGCAATAGAAAGTCCGTCGTATGTACTTGTACCTCTGCCTATTTCGTCAAGAATGACGAGACTTTTTTTGGTGGCATTCTTAAGGATATTTGCAACCTCATTCATCTCCACCATAAAGGTACTCTGACCGCCTGCAAGGTCATCGGAAGCACCGATTCTTGTAAAAATTCTGTCAACAATGCCTATTTTTGCACTTTTTGCAGGCACAAAGGAACCCATCTGTGCCATAAGGGTTATTATGGCACACTGACGCATATATGTGGATTTACCTGCCATATTGGGGCCTGTAATTATGGAAAATCTGCTGTCCGAGGTATTAAGGTAAGTGTCATTAGGCACAAAAAGTCCCGTGTTGTACTGCTCCACGATGGGGTGTCTGCCGCCCTCTATGGAGATTTCGTCAGAATCGGAAATTTCGGGACGGACATAGCCGTTTTCCGAGGCACAAAAGGCGAGAGAACACAAAACATCCGTTACGCTTATAATCTCTGCGGCTTTCTTCAGCCTTTCCACATTTTTTGTGATTTCCCCTCTTACATACATAAAGTCCTCGTATTCCAGAGAGTTTACTCTTTCCTTTGCACCGAGGATGGTGTTTTCCGTATCCTTTAATTCCTGTGTTATAAATCTTTCACACCCTGTTAAGGTCTGCTTTCTTATATAATCCTCAGGAACCTGAGAAAGGAAGGACCTTGTAACCTCTATGTAGTATCCGTAAACCTTGTTAAAGCCTACCTTGAGGTTCTTTATGCCTGTTCTTTCCTTTTCCTTTGCTTCCAGCTCCGCAAGGACGGAAGCTCCGTTTGTCATAATTCTTCTCAGTCTGTCAAGCTCCTTGTCGAAGCCTTCTTTTATAATACCGCCCTCTCTTATGGTGAGGGGAGTTTTTTCCTCTTCTATGGAGTCATCCAGAAGCTTGTACAAATCCTTTAAGGTGTCAAAATTTTTGGATGCCTCCGCCATAAGGGGACTATCCAGAGTATCTACAATTTCCTTTATTTCGGGAAGTACCTCAATGCTCTGCTTGAGGGATAGGAAATCCCTTGCATTGCAGGTGCCGTAGACGGTCTTACTGATAAGACGCTCTATGTCGTTAATCCTTTTGAAAAGCTCACGCAGGGAGTCTGTTTTCATGGGATTTTTTACAAATTCCTCCACAGAGTCCAGTCTTTTCTGTATATCATCACACTTTTTTAAAGGTCTGTCTATCCAGGATTTAAGTCTTCTGGCACCCATACCCGTCTTGGTGCTGTCAAGTATTCCGTACAGGGAACCTCGCTTGCTCTTATCTCTCATAGTTTCCGTAAGCTCAAGATTTCTTCTTGAACCAAGGTCAATTTCCAGATAATCACAGCTTTCAAAATAGCTTATATCTTTTACGTGGGAGAGGTCTGTCTTTTGTGTTTCCTTGAGGTACTCAAAGAGTGCTCCCAGAGAGCGTATGCAATTGTCCTTGCCTGTCGGAGTACCCTTTAAACCCAGATTTTCTATCTCTTTTACAGCATTTTCCATATCAAAATATGAGTCGGGAACATAGCTTTCGTAAAAGTCAAATCTGTTTTTGAGTTCCCCGATAAAACCGGAATTCTTCACGGCTTTGTCGTTTATTATAATTTCCTTTGGTCTGAAGCAGGCAAGGTTGTTTACAAGCTGATTTTCCATAGAGGTGTTCTTGCCGTCGGTGGTAAAGAGCTCTCCCGTGGAAACATCGCAAAGAGAAAGAGAATAGTCCTCGCCGTCTAAGTACACGCAGGCAAGGAAGCTGTTTTCGTCCGAGGACAAAACCGCATCCAGATTGGCCGTACCGGGGGTTATTACTCTTATTACATCTCTTTTTACAATACCCTTGGTTTCCTTTGGATCCTCCACCTGCTCGCAGATGGCAACCTTTTTTCCGTTTTTGATGAGCTTTGCAATATAGTTCTGGGCACTGTGAAAGGGAACACCGCACATGGGTGCCCTCTCCGGCTGACCGCAATCCCTGCCCGTAAGAGTGATTTCCAGTATGTTTGATGCGGTTATTGCATCGTCATAGAACATCTCATAGAAATCTCCCAGACGATAAAAGAGAATACAATCCTTATAATTCTCCTTTGTTTCTATATATTGCTGCATCATAGGTGTTAATTGTGCCACAGCGTTTTTCTCCCTTTCATTTATGGTAATATCTGCTTTCACAGACACTTTTCTTTGCTCAGGTAAAATTTCCCTAACTTATAGAATAACCTAAAATTTCTCGAATTGCAATGATAAAATATTTCGTTTAGCGGGCTTTCGCCACAAGAAAAGAGTTGTAGTGGCTGGAAACCGCTACAACTCTGAAAGCTTATCTATCTTTTAACCGAAACTCTTCGTATTCCTCTTCTGTAAGTGGACGCCCTAATTCCTCTGACAACGCTATCGCCTCTCGCAAACGATACGTTTTACCGGTCGGTTCTGCACACAGCCTGCCGTCCGGAATCGATGTGTCATGTAGTGCTGCACCTTCATTTTCCACTGCTAAAAACATTATCCCACCTACTTTCTAAAATATTTGTTCACCAGCTCATTTGCAACTTTTGTATCAATATACATAGACCTATCCGAGATTATCTTAGCCCCTATTTTCTTTCGATAATAATCTATCAATTTTGTTTTGGGTTCAAACTGCACATATCCATCATTTCCTACCTCAAGACTATGCTTACATACAATTGCAAACAAATGTCCTCCAACGCCTTCATACTTCCCTGTCATTCCTACATTTCCCGGAGCAGCCTCAATCAATTCAA
>JAZPXS010000359.1:0-10040 GCA_045543775.1 Clostridia bacterium | reverse complement strand
CTCCTTGGCTCACAGAACGACATGGCTACGATCCGACTTGGGCGCAACTATAGGAAAGGGACTTTTTATAGATCACGGAATGGGTGTTGTTATCGGTGAAACTGCCGAAATAGGAGATTATTGTACAATATATCAAAATGTTACACTGGGCGGTACGGGTAAGGATCACGGGAAACGTCACCCGACGCTTGGAAATAATGTTCTGATAGGCTCAGGCGCAAAAGTGCTCGGTCCGTTTAAGGTCGGGGATAATGCAAGAATAGCGGCAGGTGCTGTTGTACTCACAGAGGTTCCTGAAAATTCAACGGCAGTAGGCGTTCCTGCTAAAATAGTACGTGTAAACGGCGTGAAGCCGCCGTGCAGTGAGCTTGATCAGATTCACGTAACAGATCCGGTTTATCAGAAGATATGTATGCTTGAAAATGAAGTTAATACTCTTAAGAAGATTATTGATAAACAAAACATAACGAAAGAGGGAAAATCAGATGAAAATTTATAACACTATGACAAGACAAAAGGAAGAACTGAAAACCATCAACGAGGGTGAGGTTCGAATCTATGCCTGTGGTCCAACCGTATATAATCTTATTCATATCGGAAATGCAAGACCGATATGTGTATTTGATACACTGAGAAGATACCTTGAATACAGAGGTTGGAAGGTAAAATTCGTTCAAAACTTCACCGATATTGATGACAAGATCATTAAAAAAGCCAACGAAGAGAAAAGTGATTATGTCACAGTATCAGAAAAATATATTGCAGAATATAAAAAGGATGCAAAAGGACTTAATGTAAAAGACGCTTCTGTTCATCCTCGTGCAACAGAAAACATCGATCAGATAATTGATATGGTAAAAGCTCTGGAATATAAGGGAGTTGCATATTCAACTGAATACGGTGATGTTTATTTCCGTACTAACAGATTCAAGCATTACGGAAAGCTTTCACATCAACCGCTTGAAGAACTTGAGGCAGGCGCAAGAATAAGTATAGGTGATACAAAAGAAGACCCGATGGATTTTGCATTATGGAAGGGGGCAAAACCCGGTGAACCATATTGGGAGTCTCCGTGGGGTAAGGGTAGACCGGGATGGCATATAGAATGCTCCGCAATGGCAAAACGTTACCTCGGTGAAACCATTGATATTCACTGCGGCGGACAAGACCTGATTTTCCCACATCACGAGAACGAGATTGCACAGAGTGAGTGCTGCAACGGAGTGCCGTTTGCAAATTACTGGATGCATAACGGTTATATAAATGTGGACAATCGTAAAATGTCGAAGTCGCTGAATAATTTCTTCACAGTACGTGATGTTGCTGAAAAATATGGATATGAGCCAATACGTTATCTTATGCTTTCCTCACATTACCGCAGCCCCATAAATTATTCTACAGATATAATAGAGCAGTGTAAGTCGGCATTAGAAAGACTTTACAATTGCCGTGAAGACCTGGCTTTTCTGACACAAAATGCTGTTTCGTGCAAAAAAGATGACGAAGTACAAATTAAAGAAAAGCTTATGACTCATAAAAACGATTTCATTACGGCAATGGATGATGATTTCAATACAGCAGATGCTATTTCTGCACTTTTTGAGCTTGCAAGAGATATTAATTCAAATGTTAATGCACAGACACAACCCTCTAAAGAGCTTTGTGAATTTGCTCTTTCGCTGTATAATGAAATGGCAGATGTGCTTGGTCTTCTCTATACAGAAAAGAAAAATAAACTTGATGACGATATACAGAAGCTTATAGAACTTCGTACTCAGGCAAGAAAAGATAAAAACTGGGCAGAAGCCGATAGAATCAGAGATGAGCTTAAATCAAGAGGAATAACCATAAAAGATACTCCACAGGGCACAATTGTGGTAACAGAATAAATTGGTGACGTTATGAATGAAAGTGAGATAATCGCACTCATAGAACAGGCTGAAAGATCAAGAGAAATTGCATATGCACCCTATTCGCTTTTTCTTGTTGGCGCTGCCTTGCTGTGCGATAATGGTAAAGTATACAGCGGTGTCAATATAGAAAACGCGTCGTTCCCTGCCGGTATTTGTGCAGAACGCTCTGCATTTGCAGCTGCTGTTTCAGCCGGCGAAAAAAACTTTAAGGCAATTGCGATCGTAGGAAGAGCCAATAATAAGCCCAAAGAAAACAGTAAAATCTGTTACCCTTGTGGTATTTGCAGGCAATTTATGTCAGAGCTTTGCAAGGACTACTTTTATGTAATTTCAGCTAAAAGCACCGCTCAGTATGAGATCCATCATCTGAGCGAGCTTTTGCCGTTTGTATTCGGTGTGTGACCAAGTACTATGTCCGGGTCTCCCCCTTCCACACACTTCTTTCGCCGTGCTCTTGGAAGGGGGTTTATGCATACTAAGATCCTGCACACCATTATTCGATTTGACTGTTTGTTGATTCAATATGATCTGAAGGGATAGATCATTTCCTCAATTCAACCGTGGTAGTCAGTTTTGACATGAGTGTCAGAGTTGCCTGACTGAGAGCCTGACTTATTACTGCGCTCCTCTGACTGCTGGTTTCTCTTTTTTGTTTCGTTGTTATTCATAATATAAACACCACCTTTCAGCTTTATTATTGACGGGAACTTCCCGTAATATACACAAAATGTAAAAATTTATATTGGGAAGTGAAGATATGACAAATTTACCTGTTGATTTTATAAATGAAATGAAAATGATCTTAAAAGACGATTACCAGTCTTATGAATCCTGTTTTGAAAAAGAAGCGTTCAGGGGTATCTCTGTAAATACACTAAAAATAACCCCTGAAAAGCTTTCGAGGCTTTTACCGTTTGAGATCAGGAAAAGTCCGTTTTATAAATACGGCTATTACATCCCTTCGCAGGAACAAGGAATAGGAAATCTGCCGCTTCATCATTCAGGAGCGTTTTATGTTCAGGAGCCTTCTGCAAGCTCGGCAGTGTCGTTGCTCAACGTAAAACCCGGAGATCGTGTGCTTGATCTCTGTGCAGCACCCGGAGGAAAGTCATCTCAGATAGCGGCTTGTCTTGAAGGCAAGGGACTTATATGGGCAAACGAGGTTGTAAAAAGCAGGGCACAAGTATTACTTTCAAATTTTGAAAGAATCGGTATTTCAAACGGTGTTGTTTCTTCGCTTTATCCTGATGTGCTTTGCAGTAAACTCGGCGGATTTTTTGATAAGGTACTTGTTGACGCCCCCTGTTCGGGAGAGGGAATGTTCAGAAAAAATCCCGAGGCAATAGACGAATGGAGCAGAGAACATGTTCTTGCCTGTGCACAGCGTCAGCTTTCAATACTTGATTCCGCTTCGTCAGCTGTAAAGGACGGCGGAATACTTGTATATTCAACGTGTACTTTTTCATATGAAGAAAATGAGGGTGTTGTAAAAAACTTTCTAGATAAACACCCTGAATTTGAAGCCTGTAATATAAGTGAACCGTTTGGTAGAAAAACTGAGCTTGAATGTGCATTAAGAATAACTCCTGTTGAGGGAGGTGAAGGTCATTTTGCCGCAAAGCTGAAAAAAAGAGGTGAAGCCAAAATTTATGACTTCAACACATCGGGAATCGTATATAAAAATGATAAATTATATCAGACTGCCGAAAAGGAACTTGCAGATATATTTAAGTCGCTGTCCATCAGTAAAGCTTTGATAATTAATGATAAGATGTATATACTTCCTGAAATGCTGCCGGATATAAACGGTATCAATGTTATTCGTGCAGGAGTTCTTGCGGGAGAATTCAGAAAAAACCGTTTTGAGCCTGCACATTCGCTGTTTACATCATCAAAACCGGAAAATTTTCAACGTGTACTGAAGCTTGAAGTCAATGACAGAAGAATATATGATTATCTTCACGGACTGGAAATTGAATGTGAATGCGGAAACGGATATACCGCTGTTTCATACTGTGGTATGGTTCTTGGCTTCGGTAAATGCTCTGGTGGAAAATTGAAAAATAAATATCCAAAAGGATTGAGGATATAAGACTTACTGTCCATATTATGGGATAAAAAGTAAACAAAACACGCTCACAACTGACAGATCGTAATTCAGCGGTAAGCATATTTCTCTACATTAGAATTTATTGACACTAATAGAACTTACATCAACAATCACAAGCTTCGTCTTCTCTGTTCGTTTTGATGTTTCTGTGTGCTTACTTGTTTCAGCAGACTTTAAAGTTTTGGCAGATTTGCTTGTCTCAGTTAGCTTTTACATTTCAGAGGTTTCTCTTTCCTTCTTCGACGACTCAACAAACTAGTCGGATGATGATTCGTCGGTCTTTGAGTATAACTTCACCATTAACTTCAAGTCCGGAGTTACCATCGACTTCAAAGCATAAGAAAGGCTCCCTTGCTACCGATGACGGCAGTTTGGGAGCCTGATTTTTCTTTAAAACCCTGTTGTTATTTCATCTTCACAAATACATCACCAATATCTCCATCAATGCATATGCTCCTATTTGCAATCTCGCTTGGACAAAACGCCTCGCCATAATTGATACAAGCATACACTGACTTTTCATTTGCCAGCGTCATTTGCCAGAACGGATACTTCACAATGACAGGTGTATTAGCTCCCACGCCAAGCTCCAGATAAAGCACCTGAAGGTTCTCATGTCTGCGCAGGAAGTCCGCATATGCCGCAGACGCTCTGTGCCACCCTCCATCCTCAACAAAGGAATCATCCGCACGAAGATTCATAGTAACATCCGAACCATCATCCGGACATTTTGGAATGAGTGATGCCGGAATCTTCATTTTTAGTTCACCACTTTCAGGAACCTGAAACAATCCATTCTCATCCCTTATGAAGCCCTGTGCTTCCATTGCTTTCATTACCCATTCTTCATTATCATAGGTTTTCTGCATGGATGAATTGACGCTCTGGAAAAGTCCATAGTCTCCTTGGGTGTAGAACAGACGCTTTTTATCAAAGCCTGCTCTCTGAAACTGGTGATCCACATTCGTAGTAACAACAAAATAATCCTTATCTTTCACAAGTGAGAGCAGTTCCTGATAGACAGGCTTCGGCGCATCAATATATCGGTTGAAATAGATATGCCTTGCCCACCACGCCCAGCGTGTTTCTTCATCGTGGAATGGATAGAAACCGCCGGAATACATATCCCGGATGCCGTACTTCCTTGCAAAGTCAAAAAAGTACCTTTCAAATCGCTCTCCGCTATAGGTCAGCCCGGCAGAAGTGGAAAGTCCGGCACCCGCTCCGATCACTATAGCATCTGCCCCTTCGATCTCTTTCTTTAATCCGGAGATTCGTTCCTCCTCAGAGCCTGTTCCTAATGACATATTTCTGCTGAAATACCGCACCGCACCGAGTCCCTTCTGAATGCTCTCCTGATAGCCGTTCGGCATTTCATCGTATAAGTTCTTCATAGTATTTTTTGTCTTCGTCCTTAAAAACATTAAAAATCACCCTTTCCATACTGCCCGGATGCTGTGAGAGCCAGCTGTCCACGGTGCTGACGGCGATCCCCGCTGCCCGCTTGTTCGGAAAATGAAATACGCCTGTAGAAATACAGCAGAACGCCACGCTTTTCAAATTTTTATCAAGACACATATCCAAGGTGTTTCGATAGCAGTCCGCCAGATCCTTCTCAAGTTCCGGCGTCAGCTCATATTGCACAATCGGGCCTACGATATGAATTACCTTTTTCGCAGGAAGATTATAGGCATCCGTCAGCATTGGAACAGCAGTCGGCTGCTCATAATCTTTGCCGTATTTGATCCGCAGCTGATTCATCTGCCTGCTGCACTCTGCTCGAAGCTGGACTCCGGCAAAGGTATGAATGCAGTTGTCAATGCAAGTGTGCATCGGAACAAAGCAGCCCAGCATTTGAGAATTTGCGGCATTGACGATAGCATCCACAGCAAGCTTTGTGATGTCACCCTGCCAAACAGAAAGTCCGTCACGGACTACCGATATGTCACAAAGACGCACGATACCTTTTTCTTCGGCTCTACCTGTCAGATATTCATCCTGAACGGCAAGCACATCATCTGAAAAAGCCTTCGGCATACGGATGTTCATAAGCGACCGAAGAATGCGTCGTTTTCCTTCGGTGTCTTTAGGCGTTTCCAAATCTTTATATTGAACAGAATCTGTTTTGAATTCCTCTACGAGATAATCCAGCCGCTGATTCTGTGTCATTTTCTCATTCATACTGTTACCTTCTTTCCACCGCACCTACAGGACATTCCGTCATGCAGTTCCCACAATGCAGGCAGTGTTGAGGCAATGGCGTGAATAAAACGGTGTCTATTTACGCTTTATTTCTTATTCAGCACAGCAAGAGCAGCGTAATGACGCACATCAAATTTTTCCGGTGCCTTCTTCATTAGCATTTGCATATGCTCTTTTTCCCATTTTCCCAACTCTTCATCAGAAAGTGAAGCACCTACACCACGGCAAGCCTTCATCCTGCCGTGCCAGCTTTCCCTTGTAAAAGGAACCATAACATCGTATTCTTCATGGTCTTCCGATTCAAAATAGTGATAGGTCACATCCGGTATCCATATCGGATGTCTTGTCTCACCGGCTCCTGTCCATTCAGGATTATACTTCAACACCAATTCTTCACTTGCACCTGCGATTTCATCCTCATAAGTCAGCCAAGCCATGTATAAGATGAGAAGCCTGCCATTGGGCTTGAGCAGCTTTGCCAAATGAGGCATTACCCTCTTATGGTCAAAATACCAGAAGCACTGACAAGCTGTAATAACGTCAAAGCTCCCATCCGGAAAATCTAAATTCTCTGTGGCCGCTGCTTGAAACGTAATATTCATACCGGCAGCTTTTGCCAATTGTTCAGCCTGCTCAATCTGTTCCGGTGAAATATCTGTTCCCGTCCACGTTGCGCCATAATGATACATATTTCGCGGAAGTACTCCTGTTCCTGTTCCGAGATCCAGCACGTTTTGACCCTTTATACATAGACCTCTATCTACAATCTTTCGATAAAAAATATCCGGATAGATATCCCTATACATCGCATATTCTTTTGATGTTTTACCCCAATCAAAGGCTTTTCCTCCGTCTATTCTTTCATCAATAATTTTCATTAATGCACCTCAATTAACATTTTACGGATTATAACATCCATCTCGAACACCCAACTCCCCAACATCTAACTCGGCAACTCAACTCTCACACTTTTTGAGCCGAATTGCCCTTGGATAAGTTACCGAGAGGCGTTTTGTCTGTCCGATGCCAAATTTGCCCGATTACCCGAAACCGCAGTATTACTGGGCTTTTGTGCCTATTTTCCTTCGACCTTTGACATCAAACAGACGGTCTCGACATGTGTTGTTCTCGGAAACATATCAACCGGGACTGCCTCCTGTAGTTTGTAACCAAGCTCTTCAAAAAGATATATATCCCTTGCAAGTGTAGCCGGATCGCACGAAACATAAACAACTCTTTTTGGTGATATTCTTGCAATTGTGTGGATGAGATTTGTGTCACACCCCTTTCTTGGAGGATCCACTATCACACAATCAGGTTGAATGCCTCTGGTTTCAAGTTTTTCAGCGGCAGATGATGCATCCGCACATATAAATTCAGCATTATTAATATCATTATATAACGCGTTCTTCCTCGCGTCCTGTATTGCCTCAGGTATAATTTCCACTCCGATAAGCCTTCTAACCTTTTTTGCCATAGATAAACCGATCGTGCCCGTACCACAATACAAATCAACAAGTGTTTCATTTGGTTTAAGATCTGCGAATTCTGATGCTATGTTATACAAAATCTCCGCTTGATCACGATTCACCTGATAAAATGAAAGTGGAGATATACGGAATTTTAGTCCGCACAATTCATCTGTAATATATCCGTCGCCATAAAGTGTTCTGCAAAAAGTACCGGTAATAACATTTGTTTTTTTTGTATTCGTATTCAGAACTACCGTTTTCAAACAATCAATATTTTCAGAAAGCATTCTGACCAACTGCTTCTCCTTACGCAGTTCTTTTGCATTCGCTACGATACACACCATAAGTTCATTTGTCTTTTCCGCATACCTTAGATAAAGATGTCTTAATACTCCTGTATGAGTTAATTCATCGTATGGCTTTATATTGGTATTGTTTGCCCATTCGAGAAAAACCTTTATAGCCTCGTCAAATATCTCTGACTGCAATAAACATTTATTTAATGGTATAACACGGTGACTTCTTGGTGCAAAAAAACCTACACTTATTTTTCCATCCCGATCAATTGTCACAGGAAGCTGTGCCTTGTTTCTATATCTGTTTTCGGATACACTTCCTCTGATATTTGATATTTTTTTAGTATCAATTCCACCTATTCTGCTTAGAGCATCACTTACCCTCTTTTGCTTGAACATAAGTTCGGATTTATAATTGATATGACGAAAAGAGCATCCTCCGCATTGCTGTGAAATTTGACAGTCACTGCAAATTCTATCAGGTGATGGAACAATCAATTTTTCTATCTTACCGTAAGCATAGTTTTTTGCCGTCTTTAGAATTTTTACCAATATCTCATCGCCTACAGCCGATGAAGGTACAAAAACTGCAGCACCATCTATTTTACACACTCCACTTCCTTCTGTTGTATAATCTATCACTTTAGCTTGATATATCTCATTTTTCTTTAACTCCAATACTATCATCCCCATTGTAACGACGCATCAAATTTTTATAGTTAATTCTTGTTTATTATATCATCTTTTTATATAAAAACCAAGCATTTTACATTTGACAAGCCAACAAACTGCCACGGAAAACTTGCGTTTACGTTCGCTTATACGCACTTTAACTGAATAAAATCAACTATAGTTCCAAGGAATAAACTTCCGTAATTATTACACTATTCAAACACATTGGCACTGTACCCAATCTACGCTTCATTCGCTTACGTTTAATTTGACTACCTAAAAATTAATTGCCGTACCTCAAAATAAACCTCAAAATCATCCGTTACAATTGTCAACCAATTTAATATTTTAGGTTGACAATTGTAATAAAACGTACTATAATAGGATTGCAGAATGAAAGGAAATGATAAAATGAATAATTTACGCAAAAACACACATCTGCTGGACATAGTATATATAGCTGCATTTACTGCTCTTATAACAATTTGTTCACAGATAAGCATCCCAACACCGATTGCACCGTTTACATTGCAAACATTTGCAGTTTTTCTTGCCGGTTGTATGCTTGGATGGGCAAGAGGCACTCTGAGTGTTGTTGTATACATACTTCTTGGTATAATTGGCATACCAGTATTTGCACAGTTTTCATCAGGTCTGGGTACATTATTTGGTATGACCGGAGGATACATTATAGGATTTATATTTACAGCCTTGATAACAGGCTTTATGTGTAAGCTTCTTGGAAAGAAAATCTGGGTTCTCATATTATCAATGGTTATTGGTCTTATTGTATGCTATGCATTTGGAACAGTCTGGTTTATGGTTGTATATTCTCAGAATAATGGTCCGATCGGATTATGGACTGCTCTTACATTATGTGTAATTCCATATCTTATTTTCGATGCTGCTAAAATTGCTGCTGCTGCCATATTGGTGAATCGCCTTGATAAAATCATCAAACTTTAAACTCAGACCACATCACAGCCTTTGCATACAATTCTTTGAAGGCAAGGGATACAATGAATCATTCATCCGGAATATGACCAACATAATAAACTATCTGAACCAACAAGATCCTCTTTTGAGTCTTACACAGGATTGTGATATTATATGCAATTCCTGTCCAAATAACATATGCGAAAAATGTAAACATAACAGCAAAGTACAAAAAATTGATAATATGTGTTTTTATGTATCAGGGCTCAAAGCAGGAGATCTCATAAAATGGTCTGTTTTGAGAGAAAAAGTATATGAATTAATAATCTCCACCGGTAAGCTTTATGACATATGCGGTGATTGCCAATGGAGCACAATATGTAAAAACAAATCAAATAATCTCTAAAATATCTTTCTGTGTGCGAGAGAAAATCCCGCA
>JAZPXS010000358.1:0-16763 GCA_045543775.1 Clostridia bacterium | reverse complement strand
TCTTAGGAAGACAACCAACCCAAACAACTCCTTGGCTCACAGAACGACATGGCTACGATCCGACTTCTATACAATCAGAATATTTGGAACTATCTTCCGTCGGAATACCGAAATACTCTGGTACGTTCTCTTGTGGCGGATTGCGATGCAGACATATGCACATTCCAGGAATGCGGTCCCTTGAGAAACAGAGTGGGGGATGCACCCATTCAGGAACTTATGGCAGATGTATATGACGAAGTTCGTCCGGAATTTGCCGACAGAAACTATACCCCTGTTTTCTACAAAAAAGATAAATACGTTCTGAAAGACAGCGGATATTTCCTCTACAGCGGTTTCAACGATGCAAATTCCAAATCGGTCACCTGGGCTCTCTTTGAAGAAAAGGTAACAAACTTTACGTTTATTGTTATGTCCACCCATTTCTGGTGGAAGGAAGAGGGCGAGGAGAACAACCTCCAGAGAATAAATAATGCCGTGGAACTTAAGGCAAAATGCGACGAACTTGTTTATGAGTACAATGTTCCCATAATAATCGGCGGTGACTTCAACAACGGCAAGGACTCCCTGCAGGGAGATGAGCCCTACCGAAAGATGCTGGAATTCGGTTTTTGCGATATACGTCTCACAGCATCCGAAACTACCGACACCTACACTCACCACGACTATCCCGTTCTTATGGAAGACGGTGTAACATACGGACCTTGCTCCGATTTTGATTGTAATATAGACTATATTTTCACCTACGGCACAAAAACGGTAAAAGCACTCAAATATGATGTTTTAACCACCGACAAGGCCCTTTCGTCTTCTGACCATTGCCCTGTTCTGGGATATTTTGAGTCGGAAGTTATATAAAAAAGGAGGATGATTTATATGAAAAAGGCATTGGCACTTATACTCTGCATGGTACTTGTTTTGCCCACTGTGTTTGTAACTGCATATGCGCAGGAGCAGGAAGCGGTTTATACCGACTATGTTCGCGGTGAAAAGCCTGCAAACGCATTCCAGGGAACAACAACTGCAAATAACTTTACAGGAAGATGGCATGCAATCTACGATGTTTATGCACCAAATCACTCAAACGGTATAGAGGGTGCGATGCGTTATACCCTGCTTTCAAGTCCTGCATATCCAAATGCTTCCAGGTACGGAATTGCAGGCGGAACATACATTTCTTCCAATGTTTTTCCCGATTTTACTTTTGAAGACGACACCAACTATGTTATAGAGGCACAATTTAAAAACAACAGTGATGTTGCTGCAAACTTCGGTTTCAGTATAGACTCCTATGCTTCGTCTGTTGATGTGGCAAGACCCTATGTTTATGATACCATTACCGCATTCGGAGACGATTGGTTTGATTTCCGCAAGGTTATAAATTCAGGAACACTCGGACCTGATGGACCAAATCTTCGTTATGGTTATCCCGTCAAAGATGGCGAGAAGACTCCCGCAGGCTCCGATGTTCTCTACAAACTCGGAACAATGTATTTTGCAAAGGAAGAGGCATACGACATAAGCGTGGTTTCCTCCGATACTGTTATGCTTGAAGGTGTGGACACTCTCACCTTTACCGCCTCGGTTATAAACCAGATTGGTATCCCCTACGAGGGTGATGTGGACCTTGAGTGGTATGTTACCGACAAGGCAAGAACACAGAAAATAACAGGATTTACGATAACAGAAAAAGATGATATGACCGTAACGGTTGAAGTTCCAAAAGGCGGAGCAGCGCCCGGCGACTATGTTGTTATTGCCGAGGACTCAAACCTTGCAGACGGTTTCCGAAAGGGAACAGAGATAACCGTTAAACCCTATTACAGCAAAGATAACGGAGACATATCCATCCGCGCGAAACTCAATACGGATGACGGCGAGTGGACAACAGGAAGCGTTGCAACAGGACTTGTGGATACAATTCTTGTTGAAGCAACACTTCTGGGTAAGACAGATGACTTTATCTGGTATGCCGTAAATGCAGACAGAAACGCCAAGGTGGATTCTTTTTCATTTGAGGTAAGCAAGGACACCGACAAGGAAACCGCTACTGTAACTCCCGCAAGCGATGTTACTGAGGGGGATTACTACATCGTTGCAGAAACATCGGACGGTATGCTTTGCGCACAGCCTGTAACCATAGATAAATCGGGCGATATACTCGTTATACGCAACTCCATAATTTCCAAAGACGCAGTCAAAGTCAAGGAAGGCTGGGAAACAAACTATCCCGCCATACTTGAACTTTCCGATTCTGTTGCCATTAAGGCAGATACAGACGCACTTGTAGCAATTCTCATATCTTCCGCAGAAGATGAAAAACTCTCCGAAGTGACAGAACTTTCCGAATTTAGGGAAATTATAGAAAGACTTTCGGTAGTGTCCATGTACAACAAGACCCCCGAGGAAGTGGAATTGTACGATGAAAACGGAGACTTTGTCTATGGCGATATACTGAAAGTGGACGAAATAGATAAAGACGAAGTAACTATTTTCAGTGCTTTTAACACACTTCTTACAAGCACAAACAAATCCAAAGTCCATAGTGCTCTTTGCGGTAACGGTTACAAAACATGGACGGATATGTATTCTGACATAAAGGAACAGATGATACTTCACGCACTTGCATACCCCAATGTGTATGGCGTGGAATACGCAGAGGAAGTCCTCACTAAGGCAAATCTCGAGGCAGTTGAAATTGACCCCGACAATTATATCGGTCTTTCCGACAAGTCAGACTTCAACGATTCTGTGACAAAGGAACTTCTCACGATAGATGAATTAAAGGAAATGGTAGAATCCGCCGATGACTATGAGGAAGACACCGACGATGACTACGAAGAGCAGAAGAGACCCTCATATACAGGCGGAGGCGGTTTCAGAGTGGGCAGTACCGAAGAAGAAAAGCCCGAAGAGAACACCCCGACAGTTCCTGCACAGACAGAACTTTTCGCAGATGTTCCCCTAGACCACTGGGCTTGCGAAGATATCCACTATTTAAAGAGCCTGGGTGTTATATCGGGCATTACCGAGGAAACTTTTGCTCCCGAAGCAATGGTTACAAGAGAACAGTTTGTAAAACTTGTTGTGGACGCATTCAAAGTCGGCAGTGCATCGGCAGATGCTGGATTCAGCGATGTTGATGCTTCCGCGTGGTATGCTCCCTACATTACCAGAGCAGTCGGAGAGGGGATTATCTCAGGCAAGGGCAACGGTAATTTCGGTGTTGGAGAGAACATAACAAGGCAGGATGTATGTATCATAATTGCCAGAGTTCTCAGACTTGAAAACGAGCCCGAAGGACAACTTATATTTACAGACTCTGACTTAATTTCCGATTATGCAAGAAGCGCTGTTTCCTCTCTTTCGGGATATGCAATATTAAACGGCTTCCCCGACGGAAGTTTCGGTCCCCTGGAACAGTGCACAAGAGCACAGGCAGCACGTATTATTTCCAATGCACTTGGTATTTCCAATGTTATCGGAACAAACGGGAGGTAAGGTTATATGAAGAAAATAATATCCCTTTTTCTGACATTCACACTTCTTTTGGGAACAATGGCAATTTCTGCCCGCGCAGAGTTTTCCGAAGCGGAAAATCTTCTGGTTGCATTAGGAGTTGTGGACAGAGGCTCATATGATGCAGACAAGGTACTCTCCAGAGCAGAGTTTGCCGAGATTATTGCAGGTATCTGCAATCTTATGGATGCCGACAAGGGCTACAAAGCGTGGTATGAAAACGCATTCGGCAAAGATAACAACGATGTGCTCTTATCCGACAGCGACCAAAAGGTGTTTGTGGATGTAGACAGTACTCTTCCTCAGTATGAAGCGATAATGAGTGTATATAATTGCGGTTACATGAACGGAATGACACCTGCTCATTTCGGACCTAACTATGATATTACCATGGGTGAAGTTGTCAAGGTTATCGTTTCCATTCTCGGCTATGCCCCCATGGCAGAGATAAAGGGCGGTTATCCCAACGGATACATCCAGACCGCAACTTCTATCAAACTCACAAGCGGTATATCTTATGCACCCTCCGATTTTGCAACCTACGGTATGGTTGCAGACATTATCTATGCCGCATTGGATATCCCCGTGTATGAATTCAACGGCATGGGTGAGGACTATATCGACTATGAAAAAAGCGACGAAACTTTCCTTACCGAGAGCCTCGGACTTGAAAGAGCAGAGGGGGTTGTTACCGATAACGGCATCTCCACACTCCATTCTGCAAGCGGTGTGGGCGAAACAATGATTGCAGTGGATAATGTAAAGATGTACATAGAAAACTGCACCTACGCCAGAGAATATATCGGAAGAAGAGTAAACGCATACTATGTGGCAGATAACGGAAGAAACCACCTTGTCTATATGTGCATCAGTCCCGACGACGATGCAATAAGCGTAGATATTGAAGACTATTCATCCTACGACAATTCTTATTTCAGTTATTACAATAAAAACAGAAAACTCACAAGAAAGAGTGCTCCCAAGGCAAAACTTATCTACAACGGCAAGGCGGTAGGCAAGTGGACCCCTGCAGTTATAGACAATGTGCTCTTTGGTGATGTTACACTTGCTTCCTCCAACGGTTCTTCCTACGACCTTATAATTGTAAACGATTACATGGTGGGTAAAGTTACCAAAAAGGACGCATCAACCCAAAGAATATATGCAGATGACCTGTATGACGGAATGACAGGAGTAAAAACTCTTGATTTCTCCGACGAACTTTTTGCACCCAATGTGTGCAATTCTCTGGGTGAAAATATCGGTTTTGAGGATATCGGCGCAGGAGATATTGTAAGCGTTCTCAAAACTATGGACGGCGAATGTGTCAAGATAATCGTTTCTTCGCAGAAAGATACAGATTTTGTACTCGCCGATTATGAAAAGTCCGAAAAACTCACATTGCTGGGAGAAACAAAGACCTATGAGTTAAGTCACTGCGACAGCATGCTTTCTCCCGAAACACTTGCCATAGGCAAAGCATACACAGTCTATTTTGATTACAAGGGTGAGACTGTATGGTTTGAACAGAGCGCTCTTTCGGGCGACTCCAAAGTGGGCGTTCTCCTGGGAACAGAAGGAAATGCAAATGGTTTCACCGAGAACTATGCAGTCCGCCTCTACGATTCGGGCGGCAAGGTAAGAGAACTTGTGCTTGAAGAAAGAATTACCGTAAACGGCAGTAAATATGATGCAGATGAAGCAATCGATATGATTGTGCCATACATTACAGAAGCAGTTCTGTACACTACCGATGACGACAGCAAAATACTCAAATCGGTAGTTCTTCCATTGGATTACGGTACAGAGGATACCGATAACAGAGGTTGGTACAGAGTAGGCCCCAAGATGAATATGCTCAGAGGACAGATGTCTGATACCGAGTGGGAAGAATACATATCGGAAAACGGATACAGATACGAAGAAAACTCACGTATTCTGAATACATTTTTCGTGTACAACAGTTCTGCCAATACATATTTCGGAATTCCTGCAACGGAAGATGAACTCAAGGATGACAGAATGTTATCTTTGAACACAGCATCGTTCCGCGATGGCGGAAGATACCTCTTAAACGGTTATTCCAGAGATGCTCTTTCCATTTCTCCGGAAGTTTTTGTAGGAAGCAGTTCGGGCGCTACAGGAAGCCAGGTTGACTACTACAAGGCATTTCTTGTGAGCAAAGTAGGTACATCTGTGGATGCAGACGGTGAGGAAATAACAACAGTAAAAGGATATCTTTTCGACTATCTCAAACGCAATGCCACAGAGTCAAATATGATAATATCCGAAGATACTGTTTACATTGGACCTACAAGAACTCCTGCAGTTCTTGATCCCGATGACCCTGCACTTGTGAGAACTCCGTCAGCATATGACCCTCTTGCAAGTGGTCCTTGCGAAATAGAACCGGGCGATATCTTCCGTTTCTCACAAAACGCAGACGGAAGTGCCAAGTCCATTCGACTTACCTATGACCACAGCACGGGCAATGTATTCAGTTGCGGCGGTGTTGCATATCCCGAAACAGGCAACCACGATGTAATGGAAGCCAACACAATTCTGGGTTATCCTGCATACATAAGAAACGGCTGTATAAGAATGGCGCTTGGTGAGCAGTACCTTGCAGACTACAACACTCCCGAAATTGTAACTGACCAGACTAAGTACAACAGCCAGTCTGTACAGACAGCAACAATATTTGTGGTTGAAACACTTCCCAAGGGAGTAAGCATAAAGAAAGCAAATTTTGATGACATAATAACCTATGAAGTATCCGGAACTACACCGGACAAAACCATACTCCTTTCACACTGGAGAGGACTTAACTACGGAACAATAATTTACAGATAACAGGAGGGGACAATACATGGCAAAAAGAATAATAGCGGTTTTTGTCACGGTGCTTATGCTTAGCGCAACCCTCTTGCCTGTAATGGCATCTGCAGATGAGAAAGCGGTTATCTATGTTTCCCCAAACGGCAACGATTCTGCTGTGGGCACAATAGATGCTCCGCTAAAGACATTGGAGGGTGCAAAACAGCGCGTAAGAGAACTTAAAGCCAAGGGCATGACAGTGTCCGAGGTTATATTCCGCGGCGGTGACTACCGCATAGACACTGTTGTCTTCGATTCCGCCGATTCGGGCACCGAGGAAAACCCAATCGTGTACAGAGCATATGAGGGTGAAACTCCCCGTTTCAAGGGTTCTGTTGAACTCGATGTGTCGGGAGCACAGCCTGTAACCGATGAATTTACCCGCAGCCGTCTGTATGAAGATGTGCGTGACAAGGTCGTGGTAATAGACCTTGCCGCTCAGGGCATAAGTCAGGGCAGTATAACAGACACTTCCAATGTTTCCACAGCGTTTTCGTTTGACAACAACACAGACTATAACTCTGTGTTTGTAGATGAAGCGGAACAACCCATAGCGCAGTGGCCCAACGGAAGAGAGTACACCGCGTGGACAAAAACCTTAAACCAACTTACCATTGTGTACAGTGAGGGGAATCCCGGCAGATGGACACACGCAAAAGACTGGTGGGTTGCAGCATTCCCCGAATGGGACTTCACAATGTCCAGAGTTTCGCCTGCGAAACTTGACCCGGCAACCAAGTCTATAGAGATGTCATCGCGGGCACCGTACAAATATACAAGCGGTGTTTCCAAAAGATGGAAAGCATTCAACCTCCTTGAGGAAATAGATCTTCCGGGAGAATTCCACATAGACAGATACAACATGAAACTCTACATGTATCCTGCATACACAATGGCAGATTCCAAGATAGAACTTGCTGTTGCAACAAATCTTGTTACGATGAACAACACTTCACACATTACCTTTAGCGGACTGGAGTTTTCACAGTGCCGGGGAATAGGTGTCAAACTTTGTGAGGTTGTAAATGTAGATTTTGAAAACTGCCGTTTCAAGAGTATTGCATCTGTCGGTATAAAAAACTACAGTAACAAAAAGCCCATAACGGGTGCGGGCTACTGGCAGAAGTCATATCACTTCAATGAAGCCTCCTATGATTGCAACATAAAAGGATGTATCTTTGAAATGATAGGAGGTACATCGATTTATCTTTCCGGCGGTAACATGGATACTCTGGAGGGTTCGCGGAATATAGTTGAGGACTGTATCATAACCACCTGTAATCAGCGATACATTCCCGACGGTGCCGTAATTCTTACGGGAGTAGGCAATACGTTCCGCAATAATCACATGGGAAAATCCGCCCAGCAAGCAGTATATATTTACGGTAATGACCACATTATTGAAGACAATGAGATATATGACGTTATAAGAGAAGTATCCGATGCTTCTGCCATATATCAGGGCAGAAACCAGATTCAGCGAGGAACTGTGGTAAGGCGAAACTTTATCCATGACCTCTGGCCTACAGATACCCGTCTTCGTGAACACGGTGTAAGAGCACTGTATATGGATGACTGTCAGCAGGGTGTTACTTTTGAAAACAATATCCTTGCAAATATGGAGGGCGGATACAACGACCACGGCTCCGCCGCCATAAAGGTAAGAAACAATGTGTTTGTGGATGTTTATATGGCTTGGCAGTTCAGTTACAACCCCGGTACAACGGGAGATATAGTTCGCGCTACGGCATATGAGGGAAATTCAACCACCGATACTTTGGATATACTTCTTGCCGATATGGCTGACCCCGAAGTTTATTTAAAAGCATATCCCGATTTTGCCGACTGGGTAAAGACAGGTAAAAATCCGCGCAGACACACAGTATTTGACGGAAACATATGCGTCGGTCCCACGGTACTGAACATATGTGCAGATGCGCAGAAATATTCACAGTTCGGATATAACCCCACAGATTTAACAAAGGATATATTCGTGGATGCTGAAAATATGGACTATCGTGTGCGAAGCGACAGCGAAATTGCCCAGAAAATCCCGGGACTTCTTACGGAAAAGAATTTTGACATGGATAATATCGGTCTCAAGAGGCAATACACTTTAAACGGACAAACAGCACCTTTCAGACTTATCTATCCCCAAAACGGCTCTACTGCATCTTTGAACGGGCTTCAACTGTACTGGCAGGATGCTTTCCTTGCAAACTACTATGTTGTTACCATTGCAGAAGACCCCGACTTTAATAATGTTGTAGAAAGCGCAGAAGTAAAAGTCAATATGTATTCGCCCAAAAACCTTGAGCAGGGCAAAAAGTACTACTGGAAGGTTACGGCAAAGAACGCTTCCCGCGATCTTTCCGCCTCCTGGGAACACAACGGCGCTGTGTACAGTTTTACAAGCGGTATATATGAACCTTTGGACACACAGACAATGGAATCTTCCATAACCATGGCAGAGGGCAAACTCTCAAAAATTTCCGAAGGCACAAAACCCGGAACTTTCAAAGAGGGTACAAAAGCATTTCTTACAGATTACATATATAAGACAAGAGTTCTTGCAGGCTTGAGACTTGGCAAATATTCTCAGAGGGCTCTTGATGTAAGACTGGGTGTTATAGAGAGTTATCTCGATGACAAGTCACTTATAAACAAGGGTTATGTAGATCTTCTGGATTATTATGACAGAAGCAACTGGGCTGAAGAAATGATACTGCAAGATGCAACGATTACCAACAGAGGCAAAGACCCAAACAACTTCAGTCCTGCCGGAAGCAGAACACTTTCTCAACTTTCGGGCTCGGTTGTGTACTGCTTTGATATCGAGGTGGATTTTTCCGATGACAAAGAGGACAGATGGGTAAGTTTCGGCTTAAGTGCCAATCCTGCAGCGATACAGTATGTTGCTTCAAACAGAGGCTACTACTTTGTTGTAAAGAGAGGGCTCATAGAATTACAGAAAGCATCTGGAGAGAGTGCATTCATATTAGAAACAGCGGACCTGGATATAACAGACGGCGAAAAACACAAGGCAGAGTTCGGTGTTGTAAATACCGAAATCGGTTGTCACGTGGTACTCAACATAGACGGTAAAAGCGTGTTTGACCATTCCGACACCACATCAACCGCTCCAAGAGATATCGGTCTGGAATTTGTAACAATGGCGAGAGACGGAGATGCAATTTCTTTCTCCAAAGCATCATCCGTTCCTGACGGTGAGGCATTTGATGCTTTTCAGAAAAATGCAGACATCCTTGCATGTCAATCTGTACTGGATACATTCCCTGCCAAAAATCTCATGCTTGTAATCCCGGGAGCCACAAAGGTTCTGGGAAGAGACGGAATGTTTGATGTATCCCACGCTATTGCCGAAAAGACAGGCGACTACATAATGATACCCATCGATGCCGCTGCCAAACTCTTTGGCGGAACTGTTTCCAAAGACGGAAACACTCTTAACATTCGCGGAAAAACCGCTGTTTTCGGAGATGGAGTATCCACTTACACTGTTGACGGAACCAATGTTACATCATCACAGACACCCTACACCAAGAACGGACACCTTATGGTATCTATGTCCGACATTGCTTCTGTTGCAGGCTGTATGTACAGCGAAGAATGGATGGCGGGTATCGGCTCGTTTCTGGAAGACGGTGTTGTAAACGCCCAGAATGAGCGTATTCAGTTTGATAATGCTCTCAAAATTGTGCAGTACATAGAAAAACAGTATCCTGATATAAAGGATATCTATTACAAAGATTTAAAATAAGTAATTATTTTAGATATAATACTGATTGTTAAAATTTATAGAGGAGATGTTTAAAGTATGTTAAAGAAAATTCTTTCTGTGCTTTTGTGCTTGGCAATGGTAATCGGCTGTATTACATTACCTGCTCTTGCAGACACAGAGACAACATGGGGAATTGACAACTTAAACAACGAAGACGGCGAAATCAAGGTCGCTTTTCTGGGCGGTTCCATAACCTATGGCGGTGCCGCAAACCCAAGAGTTGAGAACAGATACAGCACCTTGGTTGTAAACGAATTCTTCAAAACCAGATTTCCAAACAAAACAGTTACGGAGATAAATGCCGGAATAAGCGGTACTCCTACTGAATACGGTGTGTTCAGAGTTGCAGACCATATCGGAAAATATGCTCCCGATGTTGTGTTTGTGGAATTTGCAGTAAACGACACCGGCTATGCAATTACCGAAAACGGAAAACGGGAAGTAAGAGCAAATATGGAAGGTATAGTAAGAAGACTTCTTGCTCTTCCCAAGATACCTACCATAATATTCCTCTATACACACGATGTCAATGATAATAATGAACCCGCTATTAGTGTTAATCTGGATGATTCTATAACAGAACACCAGAAAATTGCCGAACACTACGGAATAGCGAGCATCAATCTTCACCAGCATATCGTAGATGAAGAAGCAAAGGGAAATTTTGTGTGGTACAACAGAGAAAACCCTTCCGATACAAATGCCCTTTCAAACGATGCTACTCATCCCAACAACAATGGACACAGAGAATATGCGGATTACATCATAAGCAAATTCAACGAGAACTATAATGAATATTTGAAAAAGCCCCAAACCGGCAGACCTCACTATGAAAGAGGATACATATTCCAGAATCCCGACATAGTGAACCACGATGATGAAAACGTGGAATACACAGGAAACTGGATTAAATCCGATGATGAGGGAGGCATGACGAATCCCGCTGTCAGCGTGCCCGAAAATATTAAAACCAACTGGGCACTTTCCAAAACACCGGGTGACAAGGCTGTATTTACCTTTATGGGAAGAAGCATAGGCATTTCCTACGGTTACAATATGACAAAAGGCGGTATTATGAGACTTACCGTGGATGCAGGTACAGAGAATGAATTTTCAAGAGACATCACACTCAATCCTACATCAGGTGAGGGTTACAGCGTTGCTCACTTCCTTATGTCAAGACATCTTGAATACGGCGAGCACACCATCACTGTTGAGAATGTAAGTACAGATGCAACAAACTGTTACATAGGATTTGCTCATTTCCTTACCGATGATGCTGAGCCACAACTTGTAACCGGAGCGGTTGGCGAAAACGACGACTATATTCCCGCCGGCATCCGCCCCGCAAACCTTATCGTGCAACCGAATTCAAGCCCGGTTTATACTGCTTCCAACACCAATGCGGTGAAATTTACCGCAGGAGAAGTTCCCGGAACCATGCAGTACACCTTCAAGGGTATAGACGGTGAGGGCAAGTTCTACTATGGAACCTATTACCCCATAGAAGGTACATATGTTGGCTCTGTGGGTAACAACGACTACAATAAGAACAGTTTCAACGGATATCTTCCCGACGGTCCTACAAGTTACGTTATGGAGTTCTATGCTTCAAACACAAGCCCCGATGGAATAACTCCTGTAATGAGTGCAGGACTTCGTGCTACAAATTCCGGAGCAGGTGACACTGAATTTTTCTCAACGGAAGTAACACAAAGGGGCAAATGGCAGAAGATAAAAGGCGTGGTGGACTTAGATTGTGAAAACCCCACGGATTTAAAAATGATGATTGGTTTTGCCACAAGCACCATACCGGAATTTGAAACCTCTTTCCAGGTGTACACCGGTGCTTCGTATGTGGCAGAGGAAAAGGAATTTGACATAACACACACTGTCAAAGGCGGCAAAAACATCGTTGCTCCCGGAACATTGGTGGAAACAGAAGCCAGGGTTGTAAATCAGATAGAACTTCCCGGCAAACTCAGCCAGAACTTTACATACAAGGTATTGAACGCTGACAGGACGGAGGAAGCGGATTGCATTACACTTGCATCTTCTTCCAATGGAACCGCTTCGTTCGAAGTGGCAAAAGATGCTCCTTTTGGCGACTATGTAATCCTTGCAAAATCTACAGATTATGAAGGATTCCAAAAAGGTGTAAAGATAACCGTTGCCGACATTCCTGATTACAGCGACTATAAAAAACCACAGACAAGAACAGACAATCTTATTGCAAGCAGAGCATCAAGTTCGTTATATACAGGCGGCAATACAACTGCTGTGGGTTATTCCGTTCCCGCATCTGACTTCTACACTATGAGATATACCTTTGTTGGGGATACTTTCCAGCATGGAGTATATTATCCTGTAGAAGGTACACATACCAATGCAACAAATGTCAACGGTTTCAACGGATACTTCCCCACAAAGAACACAAATTATGTTGTGGAAATCCAACTCAAAAATGTTGAACCTACAGTGGATGCAAACCCCGAATTTGCAATGACAATGTTTACAGACAAAACAAATGCGGTTGTAAGGAGATTCAATGTAACACAGACGGATTCATGGCAGACATTTGCAACAACCATTCCCGTTGAAGCAACAGCGAGTACAACTGCAACTTCATTCTTGCTTGAGATGGGCTTTGGACCCAAGGGCAAAACTCCTGTTAAGGGCACAGTAATCGACTTTAACAAGAACGCATTTTATATAGCAGAAGAAAAGGCATTTGACATCAGTCACATTGCAAACGGAACAGTAAGAGTTGCTCCGGGAAAAACAATTGCAACAACCGCACAGGTTGTAAACCAGATAGGTACTCCCGGCGAACTCAGTCAGGACTTTACCTACAAGGTATTGAATGCCGACAGAACAGCGGAAGTGGACTGCATAACTCTCACATCTTCCGAAAACGGAAATGCAGTATTTACCGTGGCAGACGATGCACCTTTCGGCGATTACATAATTCTTGCAACTTCATCTCAATATGCAGGATTCAGAAAAGGTCTCAAGGTAACTGTAGCCGATATTCCCGATTACAGTGACTATGTTGCACCCGAAACAAGACCCGACAACCTTATCACAAGCAGAGCAACAAGTTCGTTGTATACCGGCAGAAATTCATCGGCTGTAGACATTTCCGTTCCTGCATCTGACTTTTACACCACAAGATTTACCTTCGGCTGGGATACTTTCCAGCATAACGGATATTATCCTGTAGAAGGCGTACATGCCAATGCAACAAATGTCAACGGTTTCAACGGATACTTCCCCACAAAGAACACAAATTATGTTGTGGAAATCCAACTCAAAAATGTTGAACCTACAGTGGATGCAAGCCCCGAATTTGCAGTGACAATGTTCACAGACAAAACAAAAGCGGTTGTAAGGAGATTCAATGTAACCCAGACCGATTCCTGGCAGACATTTAAAACAACCATCCCCGTTGAAGCAACAGCGAGCACAACTGCAGATTCATTCTTGCTTCAGATGGGATTTGGTCCCAAGGGCAAAACTCCCGTTAAGGGCACAGTAATCGACTTTAACAAGAACGCATTTTATATAGCAGAAGAAGTGGCATTTGGCATTTCTGCAAATGCTGTAAGTTCCAACAAAGTAGAGCAGGGCGGAACCATTGACCTTGAGGCTGCTGTTCTCAATCAGTCAGGGCTGAAAGGATATCTTGAACAAGACTTCACATGGATTGCTCTTAATGCTGACAGAACAGAGACTGTAAGCGGTATAACCTTTGCATCTAATGAAGACGGCAAGGTAACCGCAACAGTTGCATCTACAGTGGCAGAGGGAACATATGTAATTCTTGCAAAATCATCATACAAGGGAATTCAGAAAGGTATATCAATAGAGGTAACCGCTCCGGAACTTGTAACAGAACTTACAATAGATACTTCTGTAGCAGGTACGGCAAGCCTCAGCGCCAAGGTTGTTAATTCAACTGCAAAGAAAATAATGTTTATAATTGCAAGCTACAACGGTAGTAAACTAAGTGAATCTAAAAAGGACGAGATTTTTGTAGTTGATGGTCAGGCTGTTATAGAAGGACTTCAAATTCGGGTAAATGCAGGTGACAGAATAAGAGCATTCATTTGGGATTCAAATGGTTTAAGACCTATAAAACTTCGGGACGATCTTGTTTACGAAAAATAATTGAAAAATTCCGTTATTTAAAAATAAGAATGTTTTGGTTACAGTGGCAAGATTAATTAAAAAGCAAGTCTCAACAGGTGGTTTCCACCGGATTGAGACTTGCTTTTTTAAATTTTATTTATTCATAGCATTTGCAATAAGCTCTATTGCGGTATCAATATCCTTGCTGGCATCGTCTTTTGCACTGTATTCTATGCCGTAAGAACCTTTGTAGCCGCACTTTTCCAGAATGGCAATGCCATCTGCAATGCAGACTATGCCGTCACCTACGGGTGCTTCGTACATATATTTCCCGTCAAGGGTGTCGAGGCCTGTGCCGTCATTTGCAGCCTGAAGTGTAATATCCTTGATGTGAGCATGGACTATTCTGCGGGAAAAAGCAGTAATAAATTCCTCCATACTGTCTCCTGCCTGATAGATGTTTGCAAAATCTGCAACAACACCCACGTCTCTGTCAACTTCGTCAAGGAATTTTTTGAATCCGCAAATTCCGTTGAATATGTATCCCTGCTCTTCATATATTGCCTTTATTCCGAGCTTTTCGCAGTAATCGTAGATTTTTCTTACTGCAAGTATTCCTTTTTGGAACATTTCATCTTTGTAAGGCAAAACCTTTTCCGGCTCAGTAAAGCGGTTTGCAATAGTGTGATGAAGATAGGGTGAACCGAGGATATATGCAACATCTGCATATTTTTTCAGTTTTTCGAGCATTTCTGCACTATCTTCCTCAACCAGATTGATGTAGACCGAAAAGCAGGAAAAACCTATGTCTTTGGAGTCTGCATACTCCCGTATTTTTTTGGCAGTCGCTACGTCGGGAGTTTCAAAATCAAGTATATTGAACCCCTCAATTTTTTTAAGACCGTATTCACAGGATATGTCCACCATATCAAAATACGATTTCACTCTTGGAAACGGGGGAGTATAAAAACAAATTCTTTCTTTCATCAAAATCACCGGTATCCTTATATTTGTGCACCGCCGACAAATTTAATTTCGTCAAGAACAAGCTCCACGGATTTAACACCCTCACACAGAGGTGCAATGTCAGGCTTTTCGTTGGCGTTTAATTTGTCGACAAAGTATTTAAGCTCGTTGTAGTATCCGCCGAGATTGGATATGTTACCGCCGATTTCGTTGTCACCTTCAAAGGATGCAGTAAGCTCAACCTTTTCGGAGCCTCCGTCAGCAGTATATATATTAAGACCTGTGTTGTCAAGAACAACCGTAGCTTTTTCAAATTTTACACGGAAGGAAGCATCAAAGGGGAAAGCATCGGGATAATCCCAGCATGCCTCCACTGTAACGCAGGCATCACCAAATACAAAGGATGTAAATATCTGCTCTATTATACCTTTTTTGTCTCTCACTGCATTTGATGTAAAGCTGTCAGGTTCACTGTTCATAAGATATCTTACAAAATCAACATCGTGAATATGCATATCCTGAGCCACGGAGCCGCTTTTTGATGTATCGTGGAGCCAGCCGTTCCAAGCCCATGTGGGGTATGAACTGAGACGCTTGAACACTGCGGAAACAATCTTTCCGTATTTACCGCTGTCTGCGGTTTCCTTGAGCCATTTGTATTCATCCCAGAGGCGGATTACCTGACCTACCTGCACATTGACTCCGGTCTCCTTTTCTGTTTCAAGAAGGATTTTCCCTTCCTCCTTGGTGAGACATGCAGGCTTTTCCAAAAATACATTTATGCCTTTTTTCATAGCAGCAACAGCGTGTTCTGTGTGCATATATGTAGGAAGACAAATGTCAATCACATCCACATCCGCATTTGCGATAAGACTCATACCATCAGGATATATTACTGTGTTTTCTCCTGCAAGCTCTTTTGCTTTTTCTTCCCGTACATCTGCAACGGCAACAACCTCGGCACCGTCAATTGCATTGTAGCAAGCGGCATGCATACCGCCCATGAATCCGCAACCTATTAAACCGATTTTTAACATAATATTATTTCCTCCTTAAAATTTTATCCATAGCGTTTGATGTATTGTATATAATAGCTTCGGGATAATGTGTATAAGGCGGGAGCATTTCGGCAGATACCCAGCCGTCATAGCCGATGTTCTCCAGGCCTTTCATTACCTCCGGCCAGTTTACATCACCTGCAAGCAGATCCACAAATCCGCAAAGATTGCCATTGCCGGCATCTCTTCGGAAGTCCTTGAAGTGTACCTTTTTGATACGCTTATCAAGAACCTTGATCCAGTGTTCGGGATATCCCATAAAGAGGACATTACCGACATCAAAGTAGGAACCTACATAGTCGCTTCCGATTTCGTCAATAAAGCGTGCCATCTCCATAGGGGAGAGCAGAAATCTGTTCCATACATTTTCTACACCGATGGAAACCCCCAGCTTCTCTGCATAAGGTGCA
>JAZPXS010000357.1:0-5450 GCA_045543775.1 Clostridia bacterium | reverse complement strand
CACATCCAACCCCAACTCCATAGCTCAGGCTGCAACCGTTGCAGCACTCAAAGGGCCCAAGGATGATTTCAAAAAAATGCTCAAGGCATTTGACGAGAGACGCAAATACATGGTGGAAAGAATCAATGCAATAGACGGAGTAAGCTGTCTTATGCCTAAGGGTGCTTTCTATGTTATGATGAATATATCCGCATTAAAGGGCAGGGTTATAGGCGGTGTTACCATCAATTCTGCTGATGATTTTGCAGGAGTATTTCTGGATAAGCAGCTTGTTGCAGTTGTACCCGGAAACGGCTTTGATGCACCCGATTATGTGCGTTGGTCATATGCAACAAGTATGGAAAACATCAAGGAAGGCATAGACAGACTGGAAAAATTACTGGCTGAATAAACACAATAAAGACTGCAGTGTAAATCTTTGCAGTCTTTTTCATTGGAGGAAAAAACGATGACCAAATTCTATGTTGTCCGTCACGGACAAAGTCAGGGGAACGAAAAGCGACTTTTTTTGGGGCATACCAATCTCGGGCTTACGGAACTGGGCCATAAACAGGCAAAAAGAACCGCAGAGTTTTTGAAAGACAAGGGTATAGATATCATATATTCCAGTGACCTTTTAAGGGCATACGACACAGCAAAGGCTCTTGGGGACATACTTGGAATTGAGCCTATACAGACCGAGGAATTGAGAGAGGTATATGCAGGCCTGTGGGAGGGCAAAGCCATGACGGAGCTGAGAGAAAAATTCCCTCAGTATCACATCTGGCTTAGTGATATCGGCAATGCCGAATGTGATGAGGGCGAGAGTATGGCGGAACTTGCCGTAAGGGCAGAGAAGGCATTCCTTCGTCTGGCAGAAGAAAATCCCGGCAAGACTGTAATGGTAGCCACTCACGCAGCATTAATCCGCAGTATGTGTTGCGTGTGGAAGGGCATTGACATACACGACGCACAGACTATTCCGTGGGTATCAAACGGCTCCGTGTCATCGGTTAGCTACAACGAAGGAAAATGGGAGATAGAGTATCTGGGATATGATGAGCATATTTCCGATATACTTTCAAAAATTCCGGTGAGTAACTAAAATATGAGCTGCAGGCAAATTAATTTTGCTTGCAGCTCATATTTATTTTATTTGTTATCTGAGAAGATCAGCTTGATAAAAGCTGTTTCGTGAGGTTTCATTGTAAGACGGATTTCACGGACTATACCGTCCTTTTTGCATATGAAAAGTTCCTTGTCACACTCGGCGTCAGCAAGACCGTCCATATTAAGTGTGATTACAGCCTCCTTGTCGGGAATCGAGAAGCTTACAACAGCTTCTTTGGAGAAGTGTTCACGGTTGTCGTGAGGCTCATAGTTTATAACCATAAGCTCCTTGTGGCCCTTTTCGGCTTCAAACACTGTCACACCAACATTTTCCCCCTTGGCAACAGGGGTAGAAAGGTTTGAAATTATATCCCCGAGAGCCTTGCGAATGAGCTTACCTACTACGCAGTAGGCATTTGGGCGGTTATCTCTTTGTCCCTTGTTTTCGCAGCCAAGACTAAGAACACCGGTATTTATAAGTGCAGTTCTGTCTGTACATATTACGGCACTCCTATCTTCGCCAAGTGTTACAACCGTTTGGGCATTAAGGGGTTTATAGTTAAATGTTGTATCTGTTGGATATATGTTTTCCCATTCACCGTTATAGAATATTGTATCTGTCCTGTGGGTTTCCTTGCAGGGGATAACACCGAATATATCTTCAAGTCCCGACACGTCGGACAGTGCAATGAGATTAACACCCTCATTATAAAGTCTGCGGATTTCTTTTACATATTTTTTGTCGGCATTTTTGAGGGTAGGCACAATTATTAGGTCGGTTTCGTTAGCCGACAGGCTTTCCAGTGCATCAAATTTCATCTGAAAGCCGTTCGGAATACCGCACTGCCTGCTGCACTCATGGATGATACCTGCTCCAAGTTCGCTTTTATTGCAGAATGCATAGAGCTTATCTCCCTTGTGACTTACTGTAATATCAAATTCCGTGTCGGACTCATCATACTCGGCGATAAATGCCATCGATTTCAAAGGCTTTTTGGGCTTGTTTTCTATCACATAACGCCAGTCCTTTGTAAGTTCATCCAGCATTTTCGTACTGTGGTCACGTCTGTGGAACCCGTAGGTGTTCCAGTAGTGATATCCGTCTTTTTGTCTGTATGGAGTGTTAAACACATATTCAAAGGAATGTGTTGAATATTGATACGGCTCCATAGAATACAAAGCCATTGGTGAGTGTGCATATTTCACGGCACCATCCATATTTCCGCCCTTGTCCTCACGGTACTGCTCAGGATACATTACTGCACCCGGGCAGTGCAGGAGTATGCTTGTAAGTGTGAAAGGTCCCTTGTATGTGGGATAAGCACAGGCTATAGGATAGTCCTCAAACACATTAAATCCCGTAAACACCTTTTGGGATAACCTTTCATCAGCAGGCAATCCGTAATCGGCAAGTGAACGGTATGAAATAGTGGGTGTTATATACACACTGAGAGGTCCGTACATAGAACGTTTCACATTGGGGTTTATTGCTTGTAGCTCTTTGTTTTGAGCTTCAAGTATTTCCAGCACACGGTCATTTACATAGTTAATCCATTCTGTCCTGTAATTTCCCATAAGACGCTCATAATGTTCTTCTTTAAACTCGTCACCTTCAAAATTAACCACCTTGGCATAATCGGGGTTTTCGTTAAGAAAATCCTTCAGCATTTCCTGATGGAAGCCGCTTTTTGTGGTGATGAAGCTCCAGTGGTCGCTTCGCAGGGGAAACTGCGTAAACTGACATCTTTTTGTTTTACCCTTGGGCGGAAGTGCATAGAAGAGATAATCAGCATTTTCCAGAGTTCCTCTGTGAGATTCGGCATCTGCATAATTGTGGCAGGTTCTTGGGGCAAGCCATGCAAACCATTTTCGTTTAAAGGGTTTTATTAATTCCCAGGTTTTTCTTGTCTCCGCTTCAATGGGAGTATCGGTAACACAGGAAATGTAGTGTATGCCGTCGCAGGATAGTTTTGGGTTCCATAAATCAAAAGCATTTCGCTTGAGCCACTTTATTTCGTTTGCCATGGAGAAGAGGAAAGGAAGTCCGCTTTTTAATGCAGGAATTTCGTCTGTATCCTCGTTAAATACTTCAAAGGTGTGTTTTACTTCGTCTTTTAGTTTACCGCCGTAAAAGACCTTGAATACAATTTTGTACACACCCACATCAAGCTTTCCAAACTTTGATTCCGCTTTTACTATGCGGTAGCCGTTTAGAAAATTATCTTCGCTTATTTTTGTATCAGCACAAGAAAGAATCTCTGTTTCGAACACATTTTGTATTTCTGCATTTACCTTTATGTAATCTTTATTAAGTTTGGTGTACATATTAAGAACAAAGGATATATTCTCTTTGCACTCAAAATAGTGATTGTACTTTATGTGATTGATAACCTCGTCACGGTTATAGCAATCCTCGGGAACATATTTTAGTGCGTATTTATCAAAGGGCGAGAATACCTTGTACACATCCTTACCGTCCAGAGCATTGCCTTCATATATGAGAGTGCCGTCGGTGTTGTAGCGGAACTGGTTTTCACCCTGTTGATTTGCATATCCTTTGCATAGAAGATTGTCATAACCGAATATGAGATTTGCATCATCGGAGAGCTTATCTCCTGCAAAAAGCTCAGGCTTCAGCCTTACAACCGACTCCATGGGAAGGGGAGTATCCTTAAAATAGTCTTTCTGACATTCCCAGTAGACATTTGCATCCACAAAGCAAATCTCACCGTTTGCCATATTAAATGTTTCTTCGTGGTTTTGGGAGTATATGCCTACATACGGTCTTTTCATATGGTCAAGCTCTACATTGAACTGATAGGGACGGTCAGCTTTATTGTATTCTCTCGTTCCCGTTCCGCCATTTAGCGAATATGTGAGGAAGTACTCACCGCCCAGCTTATCTATCTGCCAGGTCATTTCGTAGGGGATATCTCCTCCGTTGGTCAGGGGAATTTTGACCGAGGTTGGTTTTAATACTTCGACAGTATCAAAGCTTTCATCGGTTTCAAATTCAAGATTTGAAATAATGAGTTCGCCTATAAAGTCCATTCTTTCTATCGCAATATAACCTTTGTTATATTCGCAGTCAAAGGAAATTTCTTTTTCACCTATGGTGCAGGAAACACTTGATTTGAAAAGATTGATTTCCAGGTGTACTTTTTTGGTCTCATCAAGAAAAAAAGAATCAAATTCTATTTTGTCAATGGCTTTTGAACAGTAATTTTCTTCTTCAATAAGCTCTGCAACAAGCTTTCCGCAAAGCTCATAACGAAAACGCAGTCCCGTGCCGCATCTTGCCTTTTTATCATAGCCGAAATACACTGTAAAAACCGGGTTATATTCTTTAAGAAAAGTAATAACAAAATCAAAGGAAAGCTTTCCCCGGCAAAAAGCCGGGGTATTTAGTATATATCGGTTTCCTACGGATTGAAGATGAAATGCATCATCGTGCACACTCGCATGGAGGTTTTCCACATAAGTATGTTGTTCAAGTTCAAAAGAGTAGGGCTGTTTGTTGGAGTCGCACTTTGAAAAGTTGTCTTTTAATTTAAACATTGTGTCACACCTTTTTGATTATTCAAACACGTAGGCAACAGAGCAGGGGTTTATTCCGTCTGTTCTGCTTTGCCAGAACAGTATTTTATCGCCTGTGGAAATTGTGAAATCCTCGGGTATATCCACTGTGGTTCTGCCTTTTTCAGTTACAGTTATGTCCACAGGATAACATTCCATAAGCTTTCCGTCTTCATAATCTGCAAAGTACATAGTGTAGTTTTTGGGAGCACCGGCAATAATGTTTACTTCAGTGTTGTCCTCATTTACGGATTCTATGTAGCACTTATTATCTGTAATCCATGAGGAGTCAAGTATTGTGTGGTAGAAGTATGATGTGGAGTTTCCGATATAAAGAGCATAAATGTCTTTTGAAACATTGGCACCTATTCCGCTTGTTCCAATGGAGGTTGTTCCGAAGAGATTATTTGCAACCCAGTTTGTCTGAATGTTGGTGCTTATTGCATAGCGACGGAATGCTATGTTTTTGTTGCCGTCGGGCTTGGCATCGGCTGCTGCGGAGTAATCGGCATTTTTATGAATATAGTAAGCGTATTTGCTGGAATTTGCACGCATATAGTGGGAGCCTGTAAATACTACAAGTGAGTAGAAGGGCAGAGCGTTGTCCGAAGTATAGTATTTTTTCATATCTTCCCAGGTGTTTATCACTATTGCTTTGCTCAAATCATATTTTGTGTTGTTGCCCGAAGAAATAACAAAGTCTTTAAAAGAAGTTATTGCACTGTCCACCAGTGTAAGGTATCTTCTGCCTGAGTTACCGGTATAGTTAGGGTCTCCTGTCTTTA
>JAZPXS010000356.1:0-4792 GCA_045543775.1 Clostridia bacterium | reverse complement strand
AGTTATCATTGGTGCAAATGACGTTGTAAACCCTGCGGCAAACACTGCAGAGGGCACACCAATCTACGGTATGCCGGTACTTAGTGCAGGAGATGCAAAGCACGTAATAGTTTGTAACTTTGACGATAAGCCCGGTTATGCAGGAGTTCCCAACCCTCTCTATGAGGCAGAAAACACTATAATGATGCTTGGCGATGCCAAGGAAACAGTTGCGGCTCTTACCGCATCAATCGGCAGTGCAGATGCACCTGCAGGTGAGGTACCCAAGGCAAAGGCATCTGTAGGCGATATTCTCAAAAATGCCAAAAAGGTAATGATTGTACCCGGCTACGGTATGGCTTTAGGTCAGGCACAGGGTATAGTAAAGAACCTTGCCGACAAGCTCGAAGCTAATGGATGCGAGGTTAAATATGCAATTCATCCTGTTGCAGGAAGAATGCCGGGACATATGAATGTGCTTCTCTGTGAGGTAGATGTTCCCTACGACAAGCTCTACGAGATGGATGCCGTAAACGGCGAATTCTCGGAATGTGATGCGGCAATTATCGTTGGTGCAAACGATGTTGTAAACCCTGCGGCAAACACTGCAGAGGGCACACCAATCTACGGTATGCCTGTACTTAATGCTTCCGAGGCTAAGAATGTTATTGTATGTAACTTTGACGATAAGCCGGGTTATGCGGGAGTTCCCAATCCTCTCTACGAGGCAGAAAACACAATAATGATGCTTGGCGATGCCAAGGAAACCGTGGCAGAGATTATGGCTTCATTCTAAAACAGTAAAACCGACAGGGCTTTGAGCCTTGTCGGTTTTTTCATAAAAAAGTGCATTATTTCATATAAAATCTTCATTGACATTAAGATTTGTTTGTGTTTAAATTAAAAAAATACCTTTTTGAAAGGATGATTTGAATGAATTATACAGACAAAATTCCTCATAGATTTTTCTGGACATGGGACCACAGCACCAACTGGTGTCTGCATGCTCTGGGTGCTCAGAACTGCGGTGTGGCAAATGTGTATGCCAAATACCCCGAAATGTTTGAAAGAGACTATATGCGTCTTATTGACTACTGCAAGGAGCACAAGTTTGATGCAGTGGGCATTGTGGGACTTCTGCGTGATGCACACTATGGCGTTGACGGTGCAAGGAGACTCTGCTCCTATGCCGAGGAGCAGGGAGTCAAGGTTTATATGATAGTAGGTACATACTCATATGGCGGTATATACTACGAGGGCGACCACAAGTATTCTATGGACAAGTTCTTTCTGGAGCATCCCGAATGTGTGGGTAAATCCGCAGATGGTGAGCCGCTCTATGTACAGTTCAAGGGTAAGCACGGCTACAAGCTTCAGGCACAGGGTTGCCCGTCAAACAAGGTGCTCCATGACTATATGCTGGAATCCTTTGACTGGCTTTTTAAGGAAATTCCCGAGCTTGGCGGTGTGCAGATGGAGTCCGGCGACAGCGGTGTTTGTCAGTGCCCCGAATGTGTGGCAAGACGAGGCGAAGAGTCCGAATATATGTCAGTTGCAGATATGGCAAAGGTGTATCCTGCCGTTACTGATGTTATCTTAAACCGCAAAAAGGATGCCCTCATAATATGCGAAACATATCACCACTTTACGGACGAGGCTTGCAAGCTTTTTGAAGCTGATCCTCTTACCGATGACCTTAAGAAGCTCTATTCTCTTCCCGGAAATGTGTACTGGCAGTGGAAGTGCGATCAGGTGCTTGGCGAAAACAAGTGGCAAAAGGGCGAAAAGATGCTAAAGCCCATGGAGAGATTCAACCATGTAATGCGTTCCCACGCAGGAACTCAGTGGTATGGCGGAAGAGCCTGCTTTGATGTTGACAAAATCCGCAGACAGTGTATGCTAAGCCACGACGCAGGCTATGATGCGGTGTCTATGTTTGGTGAGAATGCGGCATTTCACACAAATGCGGAGTTTAACTACCTTGCTATGGAATATTTTGCAGATCATCCCTATAACAGCAATGACGATTTTGTTAAGGATGTTATGTCCCCTCTGCTTGGCGGAGACGAAAAAGCAAAATTCTATTTTGATGTGGCAGGTATGCATACCGATACCGAGGATGTACCGAAGGTGGCACTGGAAATTGCAAAAATCACATCGGATATCAGGGACTATGAAACTCTCCGAAGATGGCAGTATCTTGCTTCTTTCCTTAACGGTTATTACTGGGAGGCACACCAGAAACAGGTGGGTAGTGAGTGGTTTGATTCTGACGGTGTTGGAGATAACGTTGAGAAGAAGTGAATACGATAAAAACAAGGCGGAAAAAAGTCAGAACAGACTTTTTTCCGCCTTTGTTCATTGACAAAGTTTTTGATTAGCTATATAATATCCACAGTAAGAGGTGATTATATGCATTTTTTGGAACACATAATAAAAGATACAATCAGCATAATGCCATTTATATTTATTATATATCTTGTTATAGAGTATTTTGAACACAAAACCAATACTGCCATAAGTCATATACTTATGAAAGCAGGCAGAAAGGGTACTCTCTACGGGGCACTTCTGGGCAGTATTCCCCAGTGCGGCTTTTCGGTTATTGCCGCAGATATGTTCTCGCGTGGGGCAATAACCTTGGGAACACTTATAGCCATATTTATTGCTACAAGTGATGAAGCCGTTCCTATCATACTCTCTCACCCTGATATGGCACAGACTGCTCTGGAACTTATAGGTATCAAGATAGTTTTTGCTGTGATTTTTGGACTTATCATCGATTTTCTGCATAAAAAAGCAAACACCAACATATGCACGCACACTCATCATCACGAACATTTTCACGGCAACTGCGAAAGCTGTGAGGGCGGTGTGCTGAGGTCTGCACTAAAGCACACGGTAAAGATATTTATTTTTGTGCTCATTGCCAACATAATCTTTACCTTTGCAGTGGAAGCAGTAGGTGAAGAAAACCTTTCGGGATATCTTCTCAAGGACTCTTTTTTTCAGCCTTTTGTAGCATCTCTTATAGGACTTATTCCCAACTGTGCCGCATCGGTGCTCCTTACGGAAAGCTACATTTCCGGTGTTCTGTCTTTTGGCTCGCTTGTGGCAGGCCTTTGCTCCGGTGCAGGGGTTGGCATACTTCTTCTTTTCAGACGAAACAAGAATATCAGGGAAAATCTTTTTATTCTTTCACTTCTCTACGGTATCGGAGTTTTGTGCGGAATTGTGCTTAAAGTATTCGGCTTATAATATGAATTTATTAAATATATTTTCATCGCGGAAAAGCGGGGTTTAAGGGGTACGCCGTACCCCTTGATAATCAATTATAATATCCACTATACTTACGCCACCCGGCTGAAGCTTGATTTCAAAATTCTGTTTGCTTCGTTTTTCGGTGTGGTCGTAGAAGTATATAAACTGATTTTTTGCTCCGGGACTGTACCGAACCGAAAGCACGGGGAAGTCCGATACAATTTTTGTATCCGCAACCGGTACATACACGTCCGTGTAGGCTCTCTTGTAGCGGAGAAGCTCGGTATTGAAAATATAAAGACGGATATTTCCGTTTTTGAGCTTGTATGCAAGATAGGGTACATCACACTGAACCGTATCCTTGGAAACAGAGAGTACAGCCAGAGCCAGTGCATCAAAAAATCCCTGTGTAACCTTGGCATATATGAGGGTATCCGAAAGAACCGTGCAATCCAATTCCTTGAGATTTTTAATATCTTTAAGATTTTCTTTTCCATCGTCGGCACTTATAAGTGCGGCGATTTTTTCTTTTTCCTCGGTAGATATTTCCGAATTTACAAGGTAGGCACAAAGCGGGAAATCGCTGAATTTGTCCTCAAATGTGAGACTTGGCTTTATTCCGTAGTTCTCCACATTGAAGCCTTTTTTTGCAGTTATTAGCATCTTGCCTCTGAACGCGGCAACTTTTTTTCGTTCCTCCTCGGACAGCATATCAAAGTCGGGAACCACAAGACTTCCCGAAAAGCTATCGATGTCCTCGCTCCGTACTGCACCGCCAAGCATAGCACCGGATTTTCCAAGCTCATAGAATAGCTTAAACGGTGTGATTCTCCTTGTTTCTATATATTCGGTAAGCATATTGTCATATGCGGTATCTGACCACAGCATAACGGGAGAAAGGCTTTCTTCCACATTAGCAGACATACCGATTTCCAAAAGCCGGTGTTCCTTTATCCAGTCCTCTCTCTTAATTCCGTCACACAGGCAGAGAAGATATCCCTCCAGACAACGTTTTGCCCCTGCGTGTGTTTGGAGATGATATGCCATCATAGTGTACAAATCTCTTTCGTGAAGGCAGGGCAGATGGTGCATCATATCCCATTCCTCGGTAGCATCCTGGAGTCCCAGCATGGATACGAGGTGGCTTTTCCTGACGTGTGCCGCCGTGAGAGGTGCTATTGCCATATAACGGTGGAAGTAAAGGGGAGTATCATCACCTGTTGCAAAGCAGGATGAGGGCAAAATGTTTTCTGTGATATAGTCTACGCCTGCTTCGGAGAGCATATCAAGGTCAATGCCAAGGCAGTATTTGGTCTCAAAGGGGTCTGTGCAGTACATACCAAGCACACTTACTTCGCATCCGATTGCGTGAACCCTGTCGCAGAGCTTTTTGTAGAACTGTGCCCATCTTTTTGCAATAAATTCAATCCATTCCCTGCGGTAGTTTGCCCATATAAAGTCGGCTCTTGCATCTTCGGTTTTGGCATCGTCACTCTCCGTGTCTATGCTGAGGGTGATTCCTGTAGCTGTTGTAAACTGGTTTACCATATCT
>JAZPXS010000355.1:0-4949 GCA_045543775.1 Clostridia bacterium | reverse complement strand
TTGCGTCAATGCGAGGCAAAAACGGAGCTAATGCTGACGCATTTGCGAGTATTTTAACGATGCAGTGGCGTAAAAACACGCACCCAAAACGGGTTCGGATACTGACGCAACTGCTTAACTGCATTTCCCTGAAAAACAAATGTCAAAATATGACTAAAGGAGGAAACAGAATATGTTGTATTGCGGTGTACACAGACTGAACATAGAAAAAGGAAAGGTTATCTTTCCGTGGAAAAGCAAAAGCAAACGCCTCTGGGTGGTTGTTAAACCCTCTGATGACATTGCGAAAGAAAAAATGTGCTTTATTATGGAATCGGCAGATTTTGATAAGCTTATGGAATATCACACGGAGGAAACCAAAGATGTGTGCATTGTTGCAAAAGGAGATTTTATAACAGACAGGCACAATGTCTGGACTGTCCCTGCAGAAATTCTCGAATGTACCGGCAAAGGCGATGTGGTTTTTGTTGGTATGGATAAACAAATAGAAATTTGCAATGGTGAGCGCTATGATGAATACACGGATATTTTTTAGAATCGGAATTATTTTTCCTGTCATAGCAGTTATTGTGTGCACCCGGCTATGTATGCAGTCCTCCCAATGGGTTAATCCCGATGACTTTTACGGCTTTGGCACCGGATATGCAGTGATATCCCTTTGTCCCATTGTATATTTCTTTCTTGTAAAGCACATAAATGTCGGGGAAAAAATAGGACTTGTTCCGTTCTTTTGTGACTTTGCAGTGTTTAATATTATTGTTGCCGGAAGCACATATATAATTCAGGAAACACTTTTTTATCAACCGTATTTTTCGGCAGACAGCGTTTCGGAAATGTATATGTACATAAGCGGAATTTATACATTTTTTGTATTCAGACTTATGCAGGAAAAGCCGTCAAAAAGAGAAATCATTCTCTGTGCAGTGCTGATTGCTGTAACCCTGCTGCTGTGGGTGTTTTGGTGTCAGAGACCCCGGGAAATACTCGCCTCTTTGTCTCTGCCCTTCCAAAGCCGGGATGTTGAGGGCGAATTTATAAATTGGTTCTCACTGCGCAGACATATGATGAAGCTTTCTGTCACAGGCGAGCTTTCCGGACTAAACCATCATTTTGCAAATGAAATAATGGAGTTTTGTCCCCTTGCCCGTTTCCGATATATGGGAAACGGATTATACACTGCCATACTTCTCGGCGCTATAATAATACATAATATTGTGATGATTATCTACGGTGCAAAATCAAAAAGCCCCCTCATAAGAACTCTGACTTTTTCCTTTGTATCAAGAGCTGCTGCAGGGGTTCTGGCAAATCTTTTTCTGGTGTTTTCCACCTGTGTAACAATTCCCTTTACGGTAACCCCCTACGACATTGTTTCCCTTGGAATCCTGATAGCTGCAAAACCGGGGAATATATAAAAATAAACTCCACCGCCGGGGTGGAGTTTATTTATTATATCACTGATTCTATCAGTCAGATGTATAAGGGAGAAGTGCAATGTGTCTTGCTCTCTTTATAGCAACTGTAAGCTGTCTCTGATGCTTTGCACAGTTACCGCTGATTCTTCTGGGGAGAATCTTTGCTCTTTCAGAAACATATCTTCTGAGCTTAGCGATATCCTTGTAATCGATTTCAGCTACTTTATCCACACAAAAAGCACAAACTTTCTTCTTGGACTTTCTGCGGAAAGCTCTTTCTTCTGCCATGGTACTAAACCTCCTTTGAAATTATCTCGTCATTAGAACGGCAGGTCATCATCTGCGGGCATAGGGATAAATCCGTCATCCGCACCAAAGGATGGAGCAGTGTTATTTACAGGAGCTGCACCGGAGGGAGCACCCTCACCCTGAGATTTACTGTCTACAAAGTTAATCTCATCTGCAACAACCTCTGTTACATACACTCTCTGTCCGTCTCTCTCGTAGTTACGTGTCTGTATGGAACCGCAAACGCCTACCATACGGCCTTTAGCAAAATAGCGGGAGAGAAATTCTGCCTGCTGTCTCCAAGCAACGCAGTTAATGAAATCTGCGTCGTAGTTACCCTCAGCGTTTTTGAAGCGTCTGTTTATAGCTATTGTGAAGCTGCACACGCTAACGCCGCTGCCCGTTGTCTTGAGCTCAGGGTCCTTTGTCAATCTGCCAACCAGAATTGCTTTGTTCATTAGTTTTCACCGGCCTTTACTATTTTCTTACTACGATAGTTCTAAGTATTCCGTCAGTGATGTTGTACACTCTTTCGAGTTCTGCAATAAATTCAGCCTGGCTTTCGAAATTAACCAAAACATAGTATCCCTCTGTTTTGTAATCGATAGGATATGCCAGTCTTCTCTTACCCCAAACATCCACAGATTCAACTGTAGCGTTTGCCTCGATGAGAGCCTTGAACTTTTCTGTTGTAGCATTGATCTGGTCTTCTGCTAAAGCAGCATCAATAACAAAGATGGTTTCGTACTTGTTCTTAACATTCTCCATGTCGTTTCACCTCCTTTTGGACTTTGGCCTCGGGACCTTTTTCGCCCGAAGCAAGGAATGCATATTTGCATATGCTAAAATATTATACAACACAAAAATGTGTTTGTCAACTATTTTTTCTTCACGAACTTATGCAGAAGCGGTATTCTCTCGCCCTTGAACTTCTGCCACTTTGCATAGGTAATTGCGTTCATTACAATAGCAATTACAACTGCGATACAGCATACATTCATTGTGGAATTCCATCCGAAGTTTTCCGCAATTGCAACAAAGCCGTAGCTCTGGGCAGTAACGGCAAAGGATTCCGCCATATTGCTCACTCCTGCGGCAGTACCGCTTTTTCCGTATTCCACAAATCTGAGATTGTAGTTGTAGGCAAAGGTTCTCATAGCGGTAAACAGTGCAGAAGCTACGCAGAGCATAACAACAGGATAACCCATAGGTATCACACCGATGAGTCTGAGTCCCAGTACAAAGGGAAGAGCAACAATAAGCACAAGGAAGTGAGCCAGAAGCTCGCTGTATATGTATTTGGGGTACACTATTCTTACAAGAAGCATACCCACAATACCCGCAAGGATAACTGCAACACCAAGGATGTTTCCGTAGGATGCCGATACTCCGGGGTACATTTCCATAAGCATTGTAGGTGTGAGAGTTTTTATTCCGTTATCTATAACCACTCTCAAGAACACCAGAATACACATTGAGTAAAAGCCTGTTTTCCAGAAAATAGCAAGGGTTGAGCCTTCATTTTTGGATTCGGTTTTTTCTATTTCTATTTTTCCGTTTTTAACAATAACATCTCTGTCCGGCTTCATATAGGGTTCCATAGCAAATCTGTACACCATATCGGTAGCTATGGCAAACACCAGAAGAACCACTGCGGATATTGCAAAGTTATATTCCCAGCTGCTTACAAAAGCTGCAACAAGATAGGACAAAAACATACCTGCAGAGGTACCGAAAGATATGTAGAAGGTCATCATTTTTCTGTCACTGCGGACAAGCTGAGAGGAAATGATTTTGAAGGTGCAGGGCCAGAGCGAAAACTGTGCAAGAGCATTAAAGCACCAGGCAATGAGCATAACGGTGTAGTTGTGGTTAAAAAATATTATTGTATTGGCAATCGTGGCACCGATAAGGCTCAGTTTAATCATTCTGTAGGGATTGTACTTATCCGACACTATACCTCCCAGAAGCTGAAGAGGACCGTATATAATGTAAAAAGCCGCCGTAATGGTTCCCGTCTGGGTTTTGGTAAGTACCCCTTCCGAGACCATGGAAGCCATTGCCGCAGTGTAGCAGCACTTGGTCATATATACAAAAGCATACATTACCCATATAAACCAGTAGCAGCTGCGGCTGAGAGTTTTATTTTCCAGATGAATGTGGGTTCCGTCCAGTGCGGAAACCGTTGGAGAAACTTTGACATGGTGCATTTTTTACTCACCCCGACTCAAAAAATAATGTAAATTCACAAAGAACTATATCACATATGATGACTAAAATCAACAAAAAAATCAGGAATTATTATTTTTTGTCAAAAAGTGCTCTTCGCTCCGTGGAGTGACGCATCATCCTGCGCATTCCGTCTATATCTTCTTTTTCCAGCATTTCCTTTAGGGATGCAAATTTATCCATAAACATATTCATCTGTCTTAAAAGCGGTTCCTTGTTTGCCACAAAAAGCTCGCTCCACATAAGGTCGTTTATCCGTGCGATACGGGTTAAATCACGGAAAGAGTCACCGGTAAACTTCTCCATATTTTCCGTATCGTTGCATGTCATAAGGGTAATGGCAATACAGTGAGTAAGCTGAGAAAGAAAACCAATCATTTCGTCGTGTTCCTCGGGAGAGAGCACGCTGACATTGGCAAAACCAAGAAGTCTTCCAAGCTCCTTGCAGGTCTGTATTGCCTCGGGAGTGTTTTTGTCTGTGGGGGTTACGATGTAGTTTGCACCCACAAACATCTGGTCCGTGCTGTTTTCCACACCGGAAACCTCACGTCCTGCCATTGGATGTGCACCGATAAATTCCACATCCTCACGAAGCATCTGCTGAACCTTATATACCACACTGCCCTTGACACCGGTAACATCGGTTATAAGGCAGCCGCTTTTTAAAAGATGCTGATTATTTTCTATCCATTCCACAAATATATGAGGATACAGGGCAAATATAACAAGATCAGCCTCACCTATGAGCTTTTCGTCAAGCTCTGTTGAGCCTGCATCTATAATTCCCTCTCCTATAGCATAGTCTATGGAGCTCTGGTCCTTGTTTATGGCACTTATATGAAAGCCAAACCGCTTTAATGCTCGGGCATAGCTTCCGCCAAGAAGTCCCAGACCTACTATGAGTATTTTTTTGCTTACGTCTACTATCATCCTTGTCATCTCCTGTTTTGGGTAAGCAAAGGACTAACCATAGGGTTTATCCTTCTCAAAAGAAACTTCTTCCTTATTCACTATTAC
>JAZPXS010000354.1:0-4723 GCA_045543775.1 Clostridia bacterium | reverse complement strand
TATGCACCTTTTCATCCTTTTCCTCTTTGGTCATTTTACTTTCCGACAAAATATCCAAAAGGTCAAGATACACGGTTTTCTTCACAAACACACTTTGGGGATTCTGAGGAAGAACCCCCACAAGACCGCAATGCAGATTCTTTATTCTGGATATATTCTGCCCCTTTATAATAACCTCGCCGCGGTATGGGGTATTTAGTCCCGATATGAGGGAAAGTGCAGAGGTCTTGCCTGTGCCGTTACCGCCAACAAAGCAGAACAGCTCGCCTTTGTGTACACTCATACTTAGCCCCTTTATTACATCGGGCAGCTCTTTCTCGTAACGAAAATATACATAGTTTAATTCAATCACAATTTCTGTATCGGAAACCGGTTTATCCTTGGGTATAATTTGGGGATTAAGCTCATTTTCCTTGGAATACTCCTCCAGCCAATTTCTTCCATCTCTTACGGTAAGGGGGCAGGGGAAAGCATTTTTGACCGAGCCGTGAATTCTCACAGGTGCGGGCAGTGCCTTGTACATTGGGTGGTCTGTGGCTTTGAGAATTCTGCCAACTTCTTCTGGAGCTTCGTCTGCTATTATTTTGCCCTCATCCATAACGATAACTCTGTCCGCAATGGAAAAGGCATCCTCCAGACGGTGTTCGGTAAGGATAACGGTTGTTCCAAGCTCCCTGTTAATCCTCTCCAGAGTTTTCAGAAACTCTCCTGCCGCAATGGGGTCAAGCTGACTTGTAGGCTCGTCAAGTATCAGAACAGACGGCTCCATAGCCATAACAGATGCAAGATTTAATGTCTGCTTCTGTCCGCCGGAAAGCTCCGTCACTTTTTTTAGGAACCAGTTCTGAATTCCAAAAAACGATGCCATTTCCGAAACCCTCAGGCGTATCTCACTTTGCTTGTAACCAAGGCTTTCCAGACCGAATGCCAGCTCGTGCCACACCTTGTCCGTTACTATCTGATTTTCGGGATTCTGCATTACAAAGCCTATTTCCGATGCTTGTGCTCTTGTGTCATATTCTGCAAGGCTTTTGCCCTTAAAGAGAATGTTTCCGCTTATTTCTCCAAAGGGTGCAAGGGAGGATTTCATAAGCCTCAGGAGGGTAGTTTTTCCGCATCCGGATTTTCCGCATACGAGAACAAACTCTCCCTGATTTACACTTATGTTTATATCCTTGAGTGCTTTATCAGTTTTTTCGGGATAAGTAAAGTTCAAATTTTCGATTTTAAAGCTTTCCATTTTCTCACCTCCCAAAGTTCTATTATTACGGGACATATGCAAAGGAGCAGATAGGATATAAATACGCTCAGTGCAAATCCCGAAATTTCTGCTGCTTTCATTTGGGGAAAGTAGCCAAAGGAGATAGCACCCGTAAGGTTTCCTGCAAGGGTATATGCTCCCAGAAGAATAATGCATATGAGAGCTTTTTTGTCCCTTTTGTCAAATTTGAATACGGAAAATGCAGTCCTGCCCGGTATTCCGTAGCCACGGGCTTTCATACTGTCTGCAGTTTCCACGGCATTTTCAAGAGACCAGGTTACCATAATTGACAGGATACCGATTCCGTGCTTTGCACGTTTTAGTATGCTCCCCTCCGATATGTCACGGCCTATGCACTTTTGTGCTTTTGTCACAACCTTAAGCTGAGACAAAAACCTCGGCACAAATCGAAGTGTCATAGATATGATAAGGGACAGTGCAGGTATGACCTTTCCAAAGAGATAGATGAATTTGTCACTTGTCATAACCTCGTTGTAGCAGGAAAAATGAAGTATGACGCTAACTATCATTGCAGAAGCACAAAATCCATAGACTATGGATTCCATAGTCAGTGGATTTCCGCTTGGGAGATAACAGATAATAGTTGCTCCTTCGTGGTTAAAGGCAGGGTTTACAAGTGCCATAACAAGAAGCATAGGTACCATATATATTAAATTTGTCTTTATTGCTCCTCTGCCCTTTAGCATCACCGAATAAGCAAAACCCGACAAAAGGGAAATGCCGAGGCATACGGGATGCATAAAAAAGCAGGAAAACCCCACTACAAACGCAAAATAAACAAAATTCACAATGGGGTGATAGGTTTTGAATTCGTTCACAATAATTCTCCTATCTGCCGTTTCTTGCAGAATACTCTCCGCCTACATCTTTTCCTAAATCGCAGGTGTACACCCATTCTATCCTGTCACCTGCTTTTAGCTGATATCGGGAGCATCCGTAATTTGGATACCATCCGTTTACCTTGTACATCCATCCCGACAGCTCACCGCAGTCAAATTCGTAGATGTTTGCTATTCCCTCTATGTAAGCACTGCCGTATATAGGTGTGTTTTCAAATTCCAGATGGATTTTGTTTTGCTTCATCTCACGCATAAACACGTTGAAAACACTTTCGCCTTCATAGAATGTAACTGTCTTTTCTGCAAATATTACACCGTCTTTGGGTACGATGTCAAGCTTTTCACTGTCTAATTTATCCATATTTCCAAGGATAGTGTCGCACCGCACCGAAAGGGTACAGGTAAGCTCCTTGTCCGAGATTACTGCATTTTCACTTTCAACGGGTTCGGGTGTCGGAATGGGTTCGTCTTTTTCTTCCGGTATCTCTATATTTTGATTTTCAACCTCTTCAATAGGCTTGTCAGGAATTTCAGGGACGACTTCCTCTTGGTTGGTTGCGGTGCTCTTTTCGGCATCTTTGTCCTTGACAGTGGATTTGTTATCTGTTGAATCCGGCTTTTCTTCCGAAATCACAGTATTTTGAATTGTCTCGGTTGGCTTCTTTGGTTCTTCCTTGGGGGTGCAACCACAAAAAAAGCTGACAGCCAATATGAGTATAACTGCTATTATTATTTTGCATTTTTTCATAAAAGTGCTCCTATATAAGTTTTGCGGAAGAGAGCATATTGTACAGCATAGATGCAATTTCCGCTCTTGTAACCGCTTCTTTTGGGTTTATTTTCATAACGCTGTCGTCAAGAATTCCCTCACTGTAGCAAAAGGCAAGAGAGCCTTGTGCCCAGGAGGATGCTTTGACATAGTCGGAAAACTGTGCCAGAACATCACGGGCGGAGGCAGTGCTTATCTCCGTGTTCATTCCGCAGAGGGAAGATGCCCTTGCAATAATTACTGCCGCTTCTTCTCTTGTTATTTTGTCCATCGGGTTAAACTTAGTTTGGGACACACCCTTTATTATTCCGTAGCTGTATGCGGTGTTCACATAGCCAAAAAACCAGTCATTTTGGGTTACATCGTCAAAAGCTCCTGTGCTTTTTTCCTTAAGTCCCAGTCCTCGGGAAACAATTGTTGCAAATTCCGCTCTTGTCATTGCGGCGTCGGGTTCAAAGGTGTTTTCGGTCTTTCCGTTTATGATTTCTCTCTCGGCTAATGCTTCAACGGCGTTTTTGTGCTTGTGACCTGCAATATCATCAAAGGTTTTGCCTTTTTTGGTGATATTCATTTTCCTGACATCTTTATTTTTCCCCGAAAGTCCCGCAGTGTCTGAATTGATGCGGATTTTGGCATCGCTCATATTGTAGAGGGAGTTTTGTTTTTTTTCGGCACGGTCTAGTGCAACCAGAGCATAAAAGCACTGCTCTGTTGCCATCAGATTTGAAGTGCCGTTTCGGGTGTGCTTAAACTCTCTTCCATTATGACAGAATGTAAGGAGATTATCAAGTATTGTTTTGCCGTTTTTTACAAAACGGCTGTCTTTTATGGAGATACCCAGAGAGCAAAGGGCAACTATTGCCTGGACACTGCTTTCGGGGTTTTCTTCCTCATAGGCGGAAAATCCTCCGTTTCCGTTCTGCATTTCCGACAGACAGGCAAGGCCTTTTTCTATTGAAGTCTGCACTCTTGAATTGTCTTTGTAGGGTGCCAATGCCTGAAGAGCCATACCCGTAATATCCGGTTCGGATATATCTCCCGACAGTGACCATCCGCCGTCGGGATTTTGATTATTCAGGATATTGTCAATATACATCTCCCGTGTTGCCTGAATTTGTGCATCAGGATTTACGGGTACATCGTATTTGCCGCAGTCAAGGGCAATGAGTGCCCATATGGCTCCGTTTACTCCTTGCCACACGGTTTTTTCGTAATCACCGAGGGGTGTCAGAAGATTGAAGCCTGCAGTATCTTCGGGATTTTTGCCTATTGCCTTAAGGGCGAGAATAACTCTTGAGTATTCGGTGTATTTCTTGTTATGAAGCACTCCGCCGCAGGATTTCAGTTGTTTTGTGACAGACTGATAGTAATTTTCAAAATATTCATCGGGGATATCAAGACCGCTTCGTGCAAGTCCAATGACAGTCCATTCACCCCCCACTGAGCTTACAACAGGAGCTTTAACTGTTTCGTACAGATATCTTCCCACATTCTCTGTAAGGCTTTCAGTGTCGGCAAAAGCCGATATTTGTACCAAAAGGCACAGCAAAAGAATTATTGATATAAATTTTTTCATTTTCCGTTTTTCTCTGTGTAAGCAGTTGCGTTAGTATCCGAACCCGCCAAAATCAAGTAAAATAGCCTTTTTCTTCGTTGTCGGTCTTGAAATACGACAGTATTCCTGCGACCTGCCGCCTCGAAAAACAATCTATTTTATCTTGATTTTGGTTCGAAGAATTTTCGGTGCTATGTTTTTGCGTCAATGCGAGGCAAAAACGGAGCTAATGCTGACGCATTTGCGAGTATTTTAACAATGCAGTGGCGTAAAAACAC
>JAZPXS010000353.1:0-9804 GCA_045543775.1 Clostridia bacterium | reverse complement strand
CCAAATCTTAGCTTTTAATATGTTATAATATAATGAAAACTTATAATTGGAGACCAATATGAAAAAAAGAGCAGAAATTATAAAAAATACTTTATTAACTCTTGGAATAATGTGTATGTGTGTTCTTTTGAGTCTTGTTCTCAAATATGTATTTAAGGACAGTGCACTTATATCCGCAATTTTTGTTCTTGGTGTATATCTGGTATCTGTCTTGACGCAGGGATACTCTTACGGAATATTCTCGGCCCTTGTAAGTGTTCTTGTTATTAATTTTGTCTTTGAATATCCGTTTTTTGCATTTAATTTTGTCGTAGCGGAAAATATTCTTTCTGCCATAATTCTGTTTGCGGTTACTACGCTTACCTGTGGACTTACGGCAAAGGTGAGGCATCACGAAACTGTAAAAGCCGAAAGAGACAAGGAGAGAATGAGGGCGAATCTGCTTCGGGCAGTTTCTCACGATTTAAGGACACCGCTTACTACAATCTACGGCTCATCCTCGGCACTTTTGGAAAAGTATGATGACTTTACAGAGAAGCAACGCAAGGAAATGATAAAGGGCATAAGTGAGGATTCCCGGTGGCTTTATCGTATGGTAGAAAATCTGCTATCCATAACAAAGCTTGACAGTGATAATGTAAAGATTATCAAAACAGACACGGTTCTTGATGAGCTTATTGATTCGGTTCTTGTAAAATTTGCAAAAAGATATCCTGATCAGAATATCGACGTGGATATTCCTGAGGATTTTGTTTCAATACCAATGGATGCTATCCTTATAGAGCAGGTTCTTTTGAACATTCTGGAAAATGCGGTACAGCATGCAAAGGGAATGACCGTGTTGTCCCTCCGGGTGTTTGTGATATCATGCAAAGTGGTTTTTGAGGTCAGCGACAACGGATGCGGTATAGCAGAAAATAGGCTTAAAGACATTTTCAACGGTGCATACACAAGTGATATTCCCGACAGCAGTAAGAATAATGCAGGAATCGGACTTTCGGTATGTGCATCAATCATCAAGGCTCACGGCGGTGATATTAAGGCACAAAATGCCAAGGAAGGCGGAAGCGTGTTCCGTTTTACACTAAATCTGGAGAATGAATAAAATGAACAACAAATACAAAATCCTTGTAATAGAAGATGAATATAACATAAGCAATCTTCTCAAAACCCTGCTGGAAGCAAGCGGATACCTTGTGGTTACGTCAAAATCCTGCAAGGGCGGTATGTTGATGTTCTCATCTCACAGACCGGATCTTGTAATTCTGGATTTGGGGCTTCCCGATTCTGACGGAATGACATTTCTGAGGGATGTCCGGAAGAATTCGCTGACACCTATTATTGTACTGTCTGCAAGAACAGACGAGAAAGATAAGGTGGATGCTCTTGATATGGGAGCAAACGACTATGTGACAAAGCCTTTCAGTCTTGCAGAGCTTGTTGCCAGAGTAAGGTCAGCACTCCGTAATTCACGCAGAAGCACCGGTGACGGTAAGCTTCCCGGCGGAAAATTCAAATCCGGCGAGTTTGAAATTGACTACGATGCAAGGCGTGTGTTTATTGATAAAAAAGAAGTAATATTCACACAGACAGAATACAATATAATAGCCTTTTTGTCCGAACATTCGGGAAAGGTTATGACATATTCCTCCATTATCCGTGATATATGGGGTTACAATGATGTGAACAGCACAAAAAAACTGCAGGTAAATATGGCAAACATACGAAAGAAGCTCGGAGACAAACCCGGCAAGAACAATTACATTGTAAATGAGCTTGGGGTTGGCTATCGTATGTGTGAAGCTGATGAATAAAACGGAGGTGTGAGCTTTGAAGGAATATCTGGCAGGAATTGACATCGGTTCAACAACCGTAAAACTTGTAATAACAGATGAAAATAAAAAAATAGTATTTGGCAGTTATAGACGCCATCAGGCTCATACCAAGGAAACCCTCCTTGCACTGCTTACGGAGGCGGAGGGTATGCTTGGGGATTGCGTTGTAAAGGCGGCAATAACAGGCTCCGGTGCTATAAATCTTTCCAAATCTCTTGAGGTGGAATTTGTGCAGGAGGTTGTTGCCACGGCAGGTGCCATCGAGTTTTGTGCACCCGAAACGGATGTTGCAATAGAGCTTGGAGGCGAGGATGCCAAAATCATATATTTTGCAGGCGGTCTTGAGGAAAGGATGAACGGTGTCTGTGCCGGCGGTACGGGTTCATTTATAGACCAGATGGCATCGCTTATGCAGACGGATGCCCAAGGGCTTAATGAAGCTGCAAAAAATTACAGAGAGATATATCCCATAGCCGCAAGGTGCGGTGTCTTTGCCAAGACGGACATACAGCCTTTAATTAACGACGGAGCAGCCAAGGAGGATTTGGCGGCATCGGTTTTTCAGGCTGTGGTAAATCAGACCATATCCGGTCTTGCCTGCGGAAAACCCATACGGGGCAGAGTTGCCTTTTTGGGCGGTCCTCTGCACTTTCTTACAGAGCTTAAAAATGCATTTATAAGAACTCTGGGCCTTACGGAGGAGACCATTGTAGATCCGGAAAACTCCCATCTTTTTGCGGCTCTCGGTTCGGCACTGGAAGCGGAAAAATCAGAGGGTACCCGTATTAGTACCCTTATAGAAAAACTCAAAAAAAGTGAAAATCTCACCTTTGAAATGCCAAGGCTTGAGCCTCTTTTTGGTGGTGATGATGAATATGAAAAGTTCTGTCAAAGACACGACAAAGCGGTTGTCCCCAAGGGGAATATTCTGTCATATAGCGGTGATTGTTATCTTGGTATAGATGCAGGCTCTACCACAACAAAAATTGTACTTATAGGTGATGGCGGTCAGGTTTTGTATTCCTTTTATGCGAATAACGAGGGAAACCCTGTAGAAACTGCAAGAAGATCTCTTATGGAGCTTAAAAAAATTTTGCCTCAAAGTGCGAAAATTGTCAGAACCTGTTCCACGGGCTATGGCGAGGCACTTATGAAAGCGGCATTTTCGCTGGATGAGGGCGATGTAGAAACCATTGCTCACGCAACGGCGGCTGCATTCTTTAGTCCCGATGTGGATTGTATTCTCGATATCGGCGGTCAGGATATGAAGTGTATCCGCCTTAAGGACCATTGTGTTGACTCTGTAATACTGAACGAAGCCTGCTCCTCGGGTTGCGGCTCTTTTATAGAGAATTTTGCTTCTTCACTGGGACTTGAGGTAAGCGATTTTGCCCAAAAAGCCATAGAAAGCAGAAATCCCGTTGACCTTGGAACACGGTGTACAGTCTTTATGAACTCCAACGTTAAGCAGGCACAGAAAGAGGGAGCGGAGGTTTGCGATATATCCGCAGGACTTGCTTATTCCGTAATAAAAAATGCTCTCTTTAAGGTTATCAAGCTTTCCAATGTTTCCGACCTTGGAAAAAACATTGTGGTGCAGGGCGGTACCTTTCACAATAAGGCGGTTCTCCGTGCTCTTGAAAAGATAGCCGGAGCACAGGTTGTATGTCCTGATATATCCGGACTTATGGGTGCCTTTGGTGCGGCTCTTATTGCAAGACAGAATTATGATGGCACAGAGACAAAGATGCTGTCCTTTGAACAAATAGAAAAAATGGAATACACCTCAACCTCCGTAAGATGCGGCGGCTGCTCCAACAACTGTATGCTGACTGTAAACCGTTTTTCCGGAGGAAGAAGCTTTGTAAGCGGAAACAAGTGCGAAAAAGGTGCCGGCGGTGTAGCTGCGGGAGAAAAAGCACCAAATATGGTTGAGTACAAGCGAAAAAGAATTTTTGGATATGTTCCGCTTTCAGAGGATGAGGCAGCACGGGGTACAATAGGAATCCCCAGAGTCCTCAATATGTACGAAAACTATCCTTTCTGGGCAACATTTTTCGGAGAGCTTGGATTCAGAGTTGAGCTTTCGCCGTTTTCGGACAGAAGTATATATGCCCTCGGAATGGAAACTATCCCCTCGGAGTCGGAGTGTTATCCGGCAAAGCTTGCACACGGACACGTTCAGTGGCTTATAAACAAGGGAATAAAAACCATCTTCCATCCCTGCGTGTTCTATGAGCATCCGGAAAACAAAAAGGGGCAGAATCACTTTAACTGTCCTATGGTTGTGTCCTATGCGGAGAATCTCAAAAACAACATAGACAACATCACCCACGGTGAGACCGAGTACATAAGACCGTTTATTGCTTTTACAAACGAAAAAACTGTCTGTGCAAGACTTGTGGAGCTGTGCCGCAGGCAGTGGAATATTGAAGAGAAAGAAGTAAAAAATGCTGTCAGCAAGGCGTGGCTTGAGCAAATAAAGGCAAAAAAAGACATCAAAGCCGAGGGCAAGCGTGTTCTGGAACAGATGGAAAAGGAAAAAAAGCGGGGAATAGTCCTTGCAGGCAGACCTTATCACATTGATCCGGAAATCAATCATCAGATTCCCGAGATGATAGCATCCTATGGTTTTGCGGTGTTTACCGAGGATTCACTCCCCATCGATTTTGAACCCCACAGACCTCTTCGTGTTGTTGACCAGTGGGTGTATCATTCCAGACTCTATTCGGCGGCGGAATTTGTGTCAAAGAGAAATGATTTGGAACTCATTCAGCTCAACTCCTTTGGCTGCGGATTGGATGCGGTAACTGCAGACCAGGTCAGTGAAATTCTGGAAAAGAGCAATAAGCTCTACACCCTGCTCAAAATTGACGAAATCAACAATCTCGGTGCGGTGCGAATCCGCATAAGAAGTCTTATTGCCGCAATTGACCTGAGGGAAAAGAGAAATGTTACTGCCAAATACAAACCTCCCGTATATGGAAGGGCAGAGTTTACGGAAAAAATGAAAGAGGACTACACTATCATAGCACCCCAGATGAGTCCCATTCATTTTGATATTGTGGCTCCTGTATTTAAAAAGCACGGATATAATCTTGTTGTTCTTGACAATGACAACCGCAGTGCAATTGATACCGGACTCAAGTTTGTAAATAACGATGCCTGCTTCCCCTCTGTTACCGTTGTGGGACAGATTATGGAGGCGGTGCTTTCGGGCAAGTACAACACAGATAAGCTTGCGGTTATTATGTCTCAGACGGGTGGCTGCTGCAGAGCCAGCAACTATGTGAGCTTCATCCGCCGTGCCCTTGACAAGGCAGGACTTTCGCACATTCCTGTTATTTCGCTTAATATCAACGGAATGGAAAAAAACAGCGGCTTTAAAATAACTCCCGCTTTTATTCTGGATGCGGCAAAGGCACTCATTTACGGTGATTTGTTTATGCGGTGCCTGTACAGTGTCCGCCCCTATGAGCTTGTGCCGGATTCGGCAAATAAGCTCCATAAGAAGTGGCAGAAAATTGCCATTGACTCTCTTGTTAACCCAAAAAGCAAATATAAATACAAGGATGTTTGCTTTGGTATTGTGGAAGCCTTTGACAAACTGCCCATTGACGAGAGTATAGTAAAACCCAAGGTTGGAATTGTGGGCGAAATACTGGTTAAATATATGCCCCTTGCCAATAATCACCTTGTTGAGCTTCTGGAAAAAGAGGGTGCTCAGGCTGTTGTACCTGATATGGTGGACTTTTTCCTGTACTGTCTGTACAACAACCACTATCAGGCGGATTTTCTGGGCAAGACAAAGTTTAAGCATCTTGTGGCAGACTGTGCAATCGGGATAATCGGAATACTCAAAAGGCACGGAACAAAAGCTCTTACAAAAAGCTCACGGTTTGAGCCGTCAATGGATATAAGAAAGGTCGCACAGCTTGCAAAACCCATTCTCTCCATTGGCAACCAATACGGCGAAGGATGGTTTTTGACCGGAGAAATGGCAGAGCTTCTTCTTACGGGAGTACCCAATATCGTGTGTATTCAGCCCTTTGGGTGTCTGCCCAATCACGTTGTCGGCAAAGGCACAATAAAGGAGCTTAAACGAAGATACCCATATGCCAACATAACTGCAGTGGACTACGATCCCGGGGCAAGCGAGGTTAATCAGCTTAACCGTATCAAGCTGATGCTCGGTACTGCAAAAAAGAATATTTCCGCCGGGCAAAAAATGAAAACAATATAAATACAAAAAACTGTGGCAAAACGAATTTTGCCGCAGTTTTTTTTGCCTTTAGCTTCCCGACAGGCATATTCAAAGGGTAATTTGTTCAAAAAACAAACCTGTCACTTGGCTTTTGTAGAAAAATTCCGCAAAACTGTTTCGAAAAGTAAACCTTTTTGTTCGAATTTTAAGTGTTAAAATTCTTTTGGGTAATATATACTGAATTTATAATACAGAAAGCTGAGGTGCTGATTATGAAGGAATCCATAAAGGAAATGATATCGGAAAATGTCAATCTGTGCTCGAACCCTTCCGAGCTTAAGATAACCGACATAAGGGTGGCAAATATTAACGGTGCCCCCAAACATTGCCCTCTCATCAAGGTATATACCAATCAGGGACTTGTGGGCTACGGTGAGGTGAGAGATGCCTCCAGTGCAACATATGCCCTTATGCTCAAATCCCGTCTTATAGGGGAGAATCCCTGTAATGTTGACAAAATTTTCAGACGAATCAAACAGTTTGGCGGTCACTCCCGTCAGGGCGGCGGTGTAAGCGGTCTGGAAATTGCAATGTGGGATCTGGCAGGAAAGGCGTGGGGAGTTCCTCTCTGGCAGATGCTTGGAGGTAAGTTCCGGGATAAGGTGCGTATGTATTGTGATACGGATGTGGACGGAAAGCATACGGGAACCGATATGGGTAATGCTCTCAAGGCGAGAATTGAGCAGGGCTTCACTTTTGTCAAAATGGATCTTGGTATAGAGCTTATGCTGGATGAACCCGGTTGTCTCAATGCACCTCTGGGATTTATTGAGGACATAAAGAAGTATTCCCTGAAAGCCGTAAATCACCAAAAAGGCTCAATAGATATGGATATGATGAACGGCAAAAATTACGAGATATTTACCATTCCTCATCACGCTACAGGAATTCATCTTACACCAAAAGGTATGGACTACCTTGAGGACTATGTAAAACAGGTGAGGGATGTTATCGGCTACGAGGTACCCCTTGCACTGGATCACTTCGGTCATGTAGCGTTGGAGGATTGCATAACATTTGCAAGACGCCTTGAAAAATATAATATTGCATGGATTGAGGACATAGCTCCCTGGCACTACACAAAGCACTATGAGAAAATTGCTCACAGCTGCAATGTTCCCGTTTGTACAGGTGAGGATATATACCTTGCAGAGAACTTTGAACCCCTTATGGCTTGCGGCGGTGTTTCGGTAGTTCATCCGGATATGCTCACCATCGGCGGTGCAATGGAAATGAAAAAGCTTGGCAATATGTGTGATAAATACGGTGTGGCTCTCGCAATTCATATGGCAGAAAGTCCCATTGCCTGCATGGCGGCAATACACACTGCTGCTGCAATGGAGAATGTCCTTGCAGTTGAATTCCATTCTGTTGATGTACCCTGGTGGAATGACCTTGCAATAGGAATTGACAATCCCCTGTTCAAGGATGGCTTTGTCCGTGTTCCCGACAAACCCGGTCTTGGAATAGATTCCCTGAACGAAGAGCTTATAGCAGAACATATGCACGAGAAATACCCCGGAATATGGGAAAGCACAGAGGCTTGGGACAGCGAGTGGGCAAACGACAGAGAGTGGAGCTGATGGTATGTTTGATTTAAAGGGAAAGACTGCACTTGTAACAGGTTCCACTCAGGGCATAGGCTTTGAGATAGCCTCTCTTTTGGCAGAGCACGGAGCAAAGGTATTTGTAAACGGCGCAACATCTGTGGAAAAGTGTATAGAGGCAAGCAAAAAAATACCAAATTCCGTACCTGCTTTGGCAAACCTTCTCAAAACAGAGGATATAGACCGTCTGTATGAAACGACGGGTGACGTGGATATACTTGTGCAGAATGCATCCATTCAGTACAAGAGGAACTGGGACGAATTTACCGATGAGGAATATGACATTCAGATGGATTGCAATGTAAAAAGCACATATCTTCTCATTAAAAAATATGCCCCCGCTATGAAGAATAAAGGCTGGGGAAGAATAGTTACCGTGGGAAGTGTCAATCAGTACAATCAGCATCCCGAGCTTTCCGTCTACGGTGTAACAAAGGCGGCACAAAAGAAGATGGCAGAGAACTTTGCACCTATTTTTGCACCCTACGGAGTAACGGTCAACAATGTAGCTCCCGGTGCCATAGTGACACCGAGAAACATAGCTGTTGCAGAGGATGAAGAAACAAGAAAGCTTGTGGAGGACAAAATCCCTGCAGGCTATATGGGAAGTCCCGCAGATATTGCTCCGGCGGTGCTTCTTCTCTGCTCCGACGAGGGCAGATACATAACAGGAACGGATATTGTAATAGATGGCGGAATGCATCTTAAATAGGAGGGAAATTATGAATTTTAATGTTAAGGAAGATGTTATAGCTCTGACTCCCCTGTGGAAAGGGGAAAGATTTGACGACGGACGTCCGAAGGTGGACGAAAAGTATCTTAAGGCACTAAAAACTCTTACTCTTGAAGAAGTGTGGAAGCCTATATTTGTAAAAGGCTACGAAAGTCAGTTTGAGGGCAGACTCCATACTCTGCACGACGACGGAAGAAAGCTCATAGGCAGAGCGGTAACTGCCACATACTGTCCCTATCGTCCCGACTATGACGAGGTGGTAAAGTCAATCGGCAGAGCAGAGGGCAGAACAGGTACATACAATCAGTGGGTTATAGACAGCCTCGGAGAGTACGATGTTCCCGTAATAGATATGTATGACAAAATATACAAGGGTACTTTTTTGGGGGGCAACCTTACCACTGCCATAAAGAATAAGACCAAAAACGAAGACGGCGGTGCCGTTATCTGGGGCGGTGTAAGAGATACCGAGCAGATGAAAAAAATCGAAGACACTCAGGTGTACTTCCGCGGTATAGATCCCACTCCCATAAGAGACTTTGTTATGACGGGATTTAATACCGTAACACGAATCGGCAATGCGGTATGTCTTCCGGGCGATGTTGTTTTCGGAGCAGGCGGCGGAGTACTGTTTATCCCTTCACACCTTGTTGAGGAGGTTGTGGGAGGTGCCGCAAAGACTCAGGTTAAGGACCTTTTCGGCTTTGAGATGATAACCTTAAACAAGTTCACCACTGCCCAGATAGACAAAAACACCTGGACAAAGGATATGCTTGACCTTCTTATGGAATTTATAGAGACAGACGACCGTGCGGCAGAGTATCGAGGACTTGACTGGTCTCAGGAATACGATTTTGCAATAAACGGTGATCCAAACGACACACAGTCTGCGTTGTAATGAATAAAAGCCATCGGGATAAAACTTTTCCCCGATGGCTTTTTGAGCTTTTATTTGTTAATTAGCAGAAATCCCAGTATAATCGGCAGCAGATAGTCATCGCATCCGTCTGACAGTACAAGGATAAGAAGACCGATAAGTATTATATCATCGGTTTTAAGTCCCGACAGTATGCCAAGAGGAGAGCCTGCCACTGCTATTTCTCCCGATGCCGGTGTTTCCTGTGTGCTTTCATCAGCTTCTTTTTCGTGAGTGTCTGCTTCGGGTTGGGTTTTTCTTGCCCGCTCTTCGTAGTTGTCATAATATCTGGTATACATAGCTACTTCCTTTCGTTACGCATTACTTCCGTAAGTTTGGTGAGCTTGAGTATCTGTATTGCCTTGTCAATACCGCTTGCCCGTCCGGGACTCATAAAAGGCCGTACGGCATTGAGAAGGTTTATTCTGCGGTCATCGAAGTCGGAGGCC
>JAZPXS010000352.1:0-7090 GCA_045543775.1 Clostridia bacterium | reverse complement strand
GAGCGTATATCCGGCTCGGAAACTATTTCAATAAGCGGAACACCACAGCGGTTGCAGTCAATCATAGTTCCGTGAATATCATCATGCACAAGCTTTCCGGCATCCTCCTCTATATGAATTCTCGTTATACCGATTCGTTTTGAGCCTGATTCTGTTTCGATATCAAGATAACCGTGTTCGCACAAAGGCAGGTCAAACTGACTGATCTGATATGCTTTTGGAAGGTCGGGATAAAAATAATTTTTTCTGTCCTGCTTTGAAAAGTTTGCTATTTTGCAGTTTGTTGCAAGTCCTGCTTTAACTGCATATTCGACAACCTTATCATTTAAGACGGGCAGTGTTCCAGGCAAGCCCATACATACCGGACAGGTATGGCTGTTAGGTTCTGCTCCAAAGCTTGTTTCACAATTGCAGAAAATCTTTGTTTTTGTTTTGAGTTCGACATGAACCTCAAGACCTATTACCATTTCATACTCTTTAGCCATTACTTTGACACCTCCTCTAAAACAGCAGCAGCTCTGTACAGCATCTTTTCGGAAAATGCAGGACCTATAAGCTGTGCTCCTACGGGCATATTTCCTTCACCCCTGCCGCACGGTACGCTGATTGCAGGAACACCCGCGATATTAACCGGAACACTATAAGCATCTCCCATATACATTTCAAGCGGATTTTTACTTTTCTCACCAAGCTTATATGCAACAGTAGGTGCTACGGGCGATAAAATGAAATCACACTTTTTAAAGCTGTTTTCAAAGTCATTCATTACAATACTTCTGATTTGCAATGCTTTTTTATAATACGCATCATAATATCCCGATGAAAGAGCAAAGGTTCCAAGCATAATTCTCCTTTTAACCTCTTTTCCAAAGCCTTCACTGCGGCTCTTTTTGTAAAGGTCATGGATATTCTCAAAGCAGTCTGTTCTGTATCCATAACGAACTCCATCAAAACGGGATAAGTTTGACGAAGCTTCTGCAGAAGAAATAATATAGTAAGCCGCAAGTGCGTAATCAATTGACGGCATTGAAATATCTACGATTTCTGCGCCCTCGTTTTTCATTCGCTCCGCTGCTTCAAATACAGCAGTTTTAACATCGTGCGAAATACCCTCACCAAAAAATTCTTTAGGCAGTCCGATTTTCATTCCCTTTATACCTTTTCCAATATCCCCGGTAAAATCGTCCTGACTTTTATAAATGTTGGTAGCATCTCTTTTGTCTGCGCAGGAAATTGCACTTAAAACAATGGCATTGTCTTTTACGGTAGAAGTAAGCGGACCAATCTGATCGAGTGATGATGCAAACGCAACAAGTCCGTATCGTGATACCGTTCCGTATGTCGGTTTCATACCTACAACACCGCAAAATGATGCAGGCTGACGGATAGAACCACCTGTATCAGAGCCAAGAGTAAATGCCGCTTCCTTTGCCGCAACACAGGCAGCACTTCCACCCGAGCTTCCGCCCGGCACACGGGTAATATCAGCCGGATTTTTCGTTGTCTTAAATGCTGAGTTTTCCGTTGTAGAACCCATTGCAAACTCGTCCATATTAAGTTTTCCAAGAATAACTACATCTGCCTTTTTCAGCTCTTCTATAACACACGCATCATACGGAGGAATGTAGTTTTCGAGCATTTTTGAAGCACAGGTTGTTTTTACTCCTTTTGTACAAATGTTATCTTTGATTGCACACGGAATACCGGCAAGCGGTTCAAGGCTTTCGCCGGAGAGTCTCTTTTTATCAACCGCTTCTGCCTTTTTAAGTGCGGTTTCAAAGTCGGTTGTAATATAAGCTCCTATCTCGGAATCTGTATTTTCTATTTGAGCAATATAAGCATCTGTAAGTTCTCTGGATGAATATTCACCTTTCTTTAGCGATTCTATATGCTCCGAAACACTTCTTTTTATTAAATCTAAACTCATAATTCTGCCCTCCGTCTTAATTTTCTACCACACGGGGAACTGTGATATATCCGTCTGTTTTTGTTGGAGAAGCTGCAAGAAGCTCATCTCTCTCCACATTATGAATAATTACTTCATCATCGTGAAAAACATTGCTTATCGGAATAAGATGTTCCTTCGCCTTTATATTTGATGTATCAACCCTTGTGATTGTATCTGCAAATGCTATGATAGAATTCATATCCTCTGCGTAGCTTATTTTATCTTCATCTGTAAGGTACAGACATGCAAGGTTTGCTATATTTTCAACATCAATTGTGATTTCTTTTTCTTTCTTTTGTTCCGACAATGCAGAATTTTCTTCCGCCTGTACAGCTTCTGTAAGACCAAGTACATCAAGCTGAGCTTTATCTACAAAATCAGGTGCTCCGGTAAGGGGACAAGACGCATCCTTAATCTTCGGAAAAGCAATAATATCACGAAGAGAATCGGCGCCAACCATAAGCATTACAAAACGGTCAAGTCCAAATGCAAAACCGCCGTGCGGTGGAGTTCCGTATCTGAAAGCATTTACCATAAAGCCAAAACGCTCATCAATTGTCTTTTTGTCAAACCCCAAGGCTTCAAACATTTTCTCCTGCACACGTCTGTCGTGAATTCTGATTGAACCTGAACCAAGCTCGATTCCGTTAAGCACTACATCGTATGCTTGTGCCCTCACTCTTCCGGGATCTGTCGTAAGATACTGTACATCCTCCGGATATGGCATTGTAAACGGATGATGTGTCGCAACATATCTATTTTCCGCTTCGGAATATTCAAACTGCGGAAAATCAATTACAAACAGGAATTTATAATCATTTTTTCTGCGCAGTCCAAGCATATCACCCAAATCAAGTCTGAGTCCGCCAAGCGTTCTTCTCACAACATCAAGCTTATCAGCACAAAACAGTATAAAGTCACCGGGCTTTGCTTTGACAGCATCAAGCAATTCTTTCATTTCATCTTCAGTAAAATATTTTGTGAGAATAGAATATATTTCTCCGTTTTGCTTATATGCAATCCATGCCATACCCTTTGCACCGTAGCCCATTGCTTTTTCGGTTAAATTCTCAATGGTTGAACGTGTAAAGTCTGCCTGTCCGGTTACACATATCGCTCTTACATAGCCACCGCTTTGTGCAACCTTTTTAAACACGCTGAAGGAACATTTTTTTGCAATATCCGTAACATCAACAATCGGCAACTCAAATCTGATATCAGGCTTATCCGAGCCATATACATCCATCGCTTCCTGCCAGGTCAGGCGCGGAAAGTCATAATGTATTTCCTTTCCCGTTGTCTCTTTATAGATATACTTAAACATTTTTTCAAGATGATTTAAGATATCTTCCTGTTCTACAAAAGACATTTCCATATCAACCTGCGTAAATTCAGGCTGACGGTCTGCTCGTAGGTCTTCATCACGGAAACATCTCGCAACCTGATAATATTTATCAACACCACCAACCATCAAAAGCTGTTTGAATATTTGAGGCGATTGAGGAAGTGCATAAAATGTTCCCGGATTCACACGGCTCGGCACAAGATAATCTCTTGCTCCTTCCGGTGTTGATTTTGTAAGCATAGGTGTTTCAACATATAGAAACCCGTTATTATCAAGATAGTCCGATGCAGCCTTTTGAACTTTATATCTGAATTTCAGATTGTTATAAAGCTCCGGTCTGCGAATATCCAAAAATCTGTATTTTAATCGAAGCTCTTCACGAACTTTACTTCCGTCATCAATCGAATATGGTAAACTGTCCGCCTGTGAAATAAGTTCAATTTTATCTGCAGCAAGTTCTATTGTTCCGGTAGCAATCTTTAGGTTAATTGTTTCTTCGTCTCTTTCTCTGACCGTGCCTTTTATAGACACTACCGACTGCAAACGCAGCCTTTCGATTAAGCTAAACTCATCAGCGCTCACTTTACCTTCATCCACAACAACCTGTAAAACGCCTTCACGGTCACGAAGATCAATAAATATGATTCCGCCCATATCACGCTTCGTAAGAACCCACCCCGAACATATCTGCTGCGTTCCTATGTGTTCAGGTCTTAAAAGGCCACAATATTCTGTTCTCTTCATAGATTTATTCCTCCTGAATCTTTACTTATATGCTGTGCCGTGAAATGGATTTGTAAACGCACAAAAGGTGTCACCTAAGTAACAACCCCTATAGAACACAGTCATATTTTTAAATATTCAGCATTCTACAGGGCGATTGCTGTACTCGCGGTGCCACCTGTATTTTTTCTCATTAACATTGCCGATTGACGCACGGCATACGGCGCACCTACTAAAATTTCTTCTTTCAGATTGCAGCTCGAAAAGTGTTATTCATACGGGACCGGGACATGGCTTCCACCATCCCATGCTCGCTATACCCGGCTTATCCGTATTACTTCTCTTTTCTCAAACGCTTTTAACTTTTAAGTTTTTATCAATCGTGAGTCGTTGTATTCTGATTGTACTCACTTGCCGGTTTTTCATCTCTGTCAAGAAATGCTTTCTCATAAAGCGGATCAATCTCCGGTGTCCTGACCTGCATTTTAGGAAGTAAATCAGTAAAATCTATACTCTTTACAAAGTTTTCAGTTTGCTTTTTATCTGCCATACAAAAGCTCCTTTCAAATCTTATTCAACATCTTGCAGTGCATCGTAGCCTTCTTCACCGGTACGAACCTTCACAACATTTTCAACATCGTAAACAAATATCTTACCGTCACCGATATGTCCTGTGTATAGAACCTTCTTTGCCGTTTCAATTACACTTCTTACAGGAATCTTGCTTACAACAATATCTACCTGAATCTTAGGCAGAAGGTTTGTTTCAACAGGAATACCTCTGTAATACTCCGGCTTTCCTTTCTGAACACCGCAGCCCATTACATGAGATACTGTCATACCTGTTATTCCAAGCTTTACCATTGCATTTTTAAGTGCTTCAAATCTCGCTTCCTTACAAATAATTTCAACCTTAGTAAATTTAGCAGTTGTTCCTTCTTCAAATGCCGGTACTTTCTTTACAGGTATCGCTTCAGCTTCCGGAGTATCGCCTATAACATATACAGTATTTTCATCTTCATCCCCGGTAATTACATCAGGCTCTTTTGCAAAGCCAGCATAAGCAGTAACCAGCCCGTGTTCTGAAACATCAAGACCTGCAATTTCATCTTCAGCCGATGCCCTGAGGCCAATTGTATGCTTAATTACAAGGAATACCATAGTCATTATCACTGCAACATATGCGATAACCGATACTACACCAAGTGTCTGAACACCTAAAAGATGTGTGCCACCACCATAGAAGAGTCCTTTTTCGGTTGTAACACCAGTTGCAAAGAGTCCGGTCAAAATAGTACCCAGAGCACCGCACACACCGTGAACTGAAATTGCACCAACAGGGTCATCAATCTTTGCAACCTTGTCAAAGAATTCTACTGCAAGAACAATAACAATACCGAATATAAGACCCATTGTAGCTGCACCTACAGGACTTACAGCATCGCATCCTGCTGTAATACCAACAAGACCTGCAAGTGCTGCATTGTATGTCATAGAAACATCAGGTTTTTTGTAACGAATCCATGTGAAAATCAGCGTTGTACAACAAGCAACTGCCGCTGCCATATTTGTGTTGAAGAATATTCTGCCGGCACTTACAATACTTGCATCGTTATCCATGCTTACTGTGGATGCACCATTGAAACCAAACCAACAAAACCAAAGGATAAATACACCAAGTGCTGCAAATGTGATGTTGTGACCAAGGATAGCACGGGGCTTACCATTTTTATCATATTTACCAATACGTGGTCCAAGTATCTTTGCGCCAATTAAAGCACACACACCACCTACCATATGTACTGCTGTTGAACCTGCAAAGTCGTGAAATCCAAGCTCGGATAGCCATCCGCCGCCCCAAATCCAGTGACCTGAAACGGGATAAATGATAAGTGAAATTGCTGCTGAGTACAAACAGTATGCAGAAAACTTCGTTCTCTCAGCCATTGCGCCTGAAACAATTGTTGCGGCTGTTGCACAGAAAACCGTCTGAAATATTGCGAATGCCCACAGCGGAACACCAGCAGGAAGAATGTGACTGTAATCACCCATAATAAACGGATCAAACCTTCCAAACAAGCCTGTTCCCGCTCCGAACATGATGCCAAATCCGACAAGCCAGAAACAAGGTGTACCTATGCAAAAATCCATGAGGTTCTTCATAAGAATATTTCCGGTATTTTTAGCTCTTGTAAAGCCTGCTTCACACATCGAAAAGCCTGCCTGCATAAAGAACACCAACGCCGCACCTAAAAGTACCCAAATTGTATTTACTGCACTATATTCCATAAAAAATCATCTTCTTTCTTAAACCTACTGCCAATTATCTAACACCGAAAAGCAATTCTCCGTATGTTGGGAACGGCCAATATTTTTCTGCTGTAATGACCTCCGCCTCATCACAAGCTACTCGGAGTTCGCTCATTTTCGGAAGTAATTCATCACGAATCATATATCCTTCCTGCTCAACATTTGCACTGTCAGAGAGCTTGCAGAGAACTTTATCAAGCTCATCACATTTTTCAAAAATCTGACCTGAAAGGAGAGAAAGCTTTCTGACTGTTCCGGTTTCATATACACATGAAACTTCTGCATCAAGAGCCTTTTTCTTTCCTGCTGCTGATGCGACGAATGCAGTATATTCTTCAATTGCAGGCAAGATTTCCTTCTTAGCCATCTGAGACATAGTGTTAGCTTCGATTGTAACCGTCTTGCAATAGTTTTCCAAAGTGATTTCACATCGAGATTTAAGTTCTGCCTCTGAAAATACCTTATGACTTGTAAGCATATCCACATTTTTCTTGTCGAGCAAATGCGGAATAGCATCCGGTGTTGTGCGAAGGTTCAAAAGACCTCTCTTTTCTGTGGCTTCCTTAATCCATTCATCATCGTAGCCATTGCCGTTGAAAATGATACGCTTATGGTCTTTGATTGTTTTCTTAATCATTTCGTGGAGTGCGGTTTCAAAGTCATCTGCATTTTCAAGCCTGTCAGCATAAATCTTAAGGCTTTCTGCAACAGCAGCGTTAAGCATAATATTTGCACAAGCGATACTATTTGAAGAACCGAGCATA
>JAZPXS010000351.1:0-18357 GCA_045543775.1 Clostridia bacterium | reverse complement strand
AAATGCATAAAATTTAGTACAATTTTTATGCGGAGGACGAAGGTAGGCTTTCGCCTTGCGAGGACGACAAATAAAAAGTGTGCAAATTTTAAAAATTTAAGGCATACGGGGTTCAACTCCCGTGTGCTTAAGCAGTTGCGTCAGTATCCGAACCCGTTTTGGGTGCGTGTTTTTACGCCACTGCATCGTTAAAATACTCGCAAATGCGTCAGCATTTGCTCCGTTTTTGCCTCGCGTTGACGCAAAAACACAGCACCGAAAATTTTTTGAACCAAAATCAAGACAAAATAGATTGTTTTTCGAGGCGGCAGGTCGCAGGAATACTGTCGTATTTCAAGACCGACAACGAAGAAAAACGGCTATTTTACTTGATTTTGGCGGGTTCGGATACTAACGCAACTGCTTAACTGAGTAAAGAAACAACAAATTCCTCACCGGTGGTATCAATAAGAGTTTTTACTCCGAGAGATTTTTCCAAATCCTCTCTCGTAACATTGTCAAGGAGAATATCACAGTCATCCTTGAACATTGCAGAGGACAGCATAAGGTATTCCCCGAGGTTTTTATCTTTCAGCTGATTTATTATATCACTTCCGCACAGTAGCCCCGTAACGGTGATTTTTCCGCCAAAATATTCGTTTTTGATTTTGCACACTTCGGCTTTTAATCCCGGAAATTTTTTCTTTACGCTGTCAACTATATCACATATATAATCGTAAGCTATTTCCGAAGTTACGATTGTTTTGGATTTTGGGGTATTCCGGGGATTTACCTCCTCCAGAGCCTGTGCGGCATCATACATAAAGGTTGCCATAAGTCCCACTCCGTTTTCTATCTGGGGAAAATCCTCATAGCTTTCAAAATCGGGAATAGGTCTCTCTGCCTTAATATAAAACTCATCCGCAAGATAAACAAGTCTTGTTCCGAGCCTATTCAGAAAATCCTCACTGTATGAGGTTACCTCATCTATAACCAGCAAGCAATCCTCCTTTTCGAAGCTCTCGAGTTGATACAATCCCTCTCTGTATGCCGTAAGTCCCACGGGAACTACGGAAATACTCCTGACATAAGGATGAAGTTCTGAAAGGTCATAGAGGGTTTTCTTTAGATTTTCCCCGTCATTTATGTCTTTGCAAAGAACAACCTGAGCGTTCATATAAATACCGTTATCTGCAAATTTTTGCATTATGGAAAGTACTCTGCCTGCAAAACGGTTGTTAAGCATTTTACATCTGAGTTCCGGCTGTGTGGCATGTACGGACACATTTATGGGACTTACTCTGAGGCTGCAAAGCCTGTCTATATCCTTATCGCTTAGGTTTGTGAGAGTAACATAGTTGCCCTCAAGAAACGAAAGTCTCACATCGTCATCCTTAAAATACATGGTACTTCTCATATTTGGCGGAAGCTGATCCATAAAGCAGAAAATACAATTGTTTCTGCAGGTTTTGGGCTCATCCATAAGAGAATTTTCAAACTCGCATCCAAACTGCTCGTAGAGGTCATTATAAACTTCTATTTCCTCAATTTCGCCATCGGTTTTCCGCACGGTTACAACATAGTACTCATCGGATGTCATATATCGAAAATCCAGTATATCCTCAAAGTCCTTATTATTAACTTTTAGTATAACATCCCCTTTTTCTATTCCGCAATCCTCGGCAATGGAAAAAGGGTCTACGGATTTTACAACCGCATCTGCCATATTGCATACCTCTCTAAAGCTCATCAGGCTTAAAAAACCTGCCCTTGCGGACAGGTTTTTTAATAAGCATTATTCTTCAGTCTTTATAACTTCTTTGCCATCATAGTATCCACAAGCCTTGCAAACTCTGTGCGGCATTTTATATTCCTGACACTTAGGGCATTTTACCATACCGGGTAAAACGAGCTTCCAGTTAGCTCTTCTTTTATCTCTTCTTGCTTTTGAAGTTTTTCTCTTGGGTACTGCCATGATTCCACCTCCTGATATTTGAAACTTATTCCTTAATGAACTGTTTCAGCACTGCAAGTCGCGGGTCTATCTTGTCTTGTGCACACGAGCAATTTTCGTGATTAAGATTAACTCCGCATTCGCTGCAAAGACCTTTGCAATCCTCTGCACAGAAATAGTTTATCGGCAATGAGCCGACAAAAGCCATCTCTATAACCTCAATCAAATCAATATTGCCTGACTCAAGTATTGTGACATCCTCTACATCTTCGCGTTCCGTCTTTGAAAAGGCTTCACTAACCTCAAATGAGTGACTGACACTGATACTCTCTAAGCACCTGGCGCACTGCGTGGTGAAGGATACATTTGCACTAAGATTTAAGTACAAGACTCCCGAAACATTCTTAATCTCGCCCAAAAGGCTAAACGGTGTTTCAAACGAAATATCCTGTCCGTTGAAATGCATACTGTCCAGCGAAACGCTGAAATCCAGTAATTTAACTGCGCCGTCGTTTTGTATTAGCTGTGATACATCTAAAATCATAATACACCTCGACATAACAAAACTATTATATATATTTATTTGGCATTTGTCAAGTTTTTTTAGTAATTATTGTAATTATTATAATTATTTTACCAATTCTGCAGTATCTTTTGCAATCATAAGCTCTTCGTTTGTGGGGATGATAAGTGTCTTAACCTTTGCATCGGGAGCAGAAATGTCTCTCTGAACGCCTCTGCAATCGTTAAGCTCGGGATCAATCTTAACACCCATATACTCAAGACCTTCTGTAACGGCAGCTCTTGTAATCTTGGTGTTCTCGCCTACGCCTGCGGTAAATACAATTGCATCAACACCGCCCATGGCAGCAGCATATGCACCAATATACTTTTTAACGTGATATGCAAACATATCAAGAGCAAGTGCAGCTCTTTCGTTTGTTTCCATATTTGCTTCAAGATCTCTGAAGTCACTGCTGATACCGGAAATACCAAACACACCGGATTCCTTGTTGAGTGCAGCATCAATGCCCTTTGCATCAAGGCCTTCCTTTTCCATAATATAGCCTACAATTGCAGGGTCTATATCACCGCAGCGTGTACCCATTGCAACACCTGCAAGGGGTGTAAAGCCCATAGATGTATCTACGGAGTGACCGTTCATAACAGCTGCAATGGAAGAACCGTTACCAAGGTGAGCTGTAATAATCTTAAGCTCGGAAAGGGGTTTGCCAAGCATCTTTGCAGCCTGCTCGGAAACATACTTATGGCTTGTACCATGGAAGCCGTATCTTCTTACCTTGTGCTTTGTGTAGTATTCATAGGGAAGTGCATAGAGATAGGCTTTCTTTGGCATCTGCTGATGGAATGCAGTATCAAATACACCAACCTGAGGTGTTCCGGGCATTGCCTTCTGGCAAGCTTCGATACCGATGATGTTTGCAGGGTTGTGAAGCGGTGCGAGAGGTGTGCACTCACGAAGTGCATCCATAACTGCATCGTCTATAACAACGGAACCGCTGAATATCTCGCCGCCGTGTACAACTCTGTGACCTACGGCATCTATCTCTTTCATATCGGAAATAACACTGTGCTCAGGACCTGTGAGAGCCTCGATAACCATTCTGATTGCATCGGAGTGGTCGTTCATATGCTCTTCTCTTACGTAGTTGTCCTTACCGTCAACCTTCTGTGTAAGCTTGGAACCTTCTATACCGATTCTTTCGCAAAGACCTTTTGCAAGAACTGCTTCTGTTTCGATATCGATAAACTGATATTTGAGGGAGGAGCTTCCTGCATTGATAACCAAAACTTTCATTTTATTTCATTCCTTTCGAAAATTATTAACTTATTTATTGCCCTGTGCCTGTACACAAGTGATTGCTACAACACCTACGATATCGTCAGCGGAGCATCCTCTGGAAAGGTCATTTATAGGCATTGCAATACCCTGAGTTACAGGGCCGTAAGCTTCCGCCTTTGCAAGACGCTGAACAAGCTTGTAGCCAATGTTACCTGCATCAAGGTCAGGGAATACAAGAACATTTGCTTTGCCTGCAACATCGGAGTCGGGAGCCTTGGAGCTTCCAACGGAGGGAACGATTGCTGCATCAAGCTGAAGTTCACCGTCAACCCTGAGGTTGGGGTTATTTTCCTTGCAGATTCTTGTAGCTTCTACTACCTTGTCAACATCTGCGTGCTTTGCACTGCCCTTTGTGGAGTGAGAAAGCATAGCAACAATAGCTTCCTTTTCTGCAAGCAGTTCAAAGGATTCTGCTGAGCAAGCTGCGATTGCTGCAAGCTTTTCGGGATCGGGATTCTGCTCAAGACCGCTGTCTGCAAAGATGAACGTGCCGTTTGCACCGTATTCGCAGTTGGGAACCACCATAAGGAAGAATGCGGATACAAGCTTAACACCGGGTTTTGTCTTTATAATCTGGAGACTCGGTCTTAATGTGTTTGCTGTGGAGTGGCATGCACCGGAAACAACGCCGTCTGCATCCCCTGCCTTAACCATAAGACAAGCATAGTACATATAGTCGCCAAGTGCAGTTTTCTTGGCTTCTTCATATGTAAGACCTTTGGACTTTCGAAGTTCCACAAAAAGATTGAGGTATTCCTCTGTCTTTTCGTATGTAAAGGGGTCGATGATTGTTGCCTTGGAGATATCCAGTCCCTTGCTGTTTTCTTCAACTTCTGCAGGGGTACCGATGATTATGATATCGGCAATATCTTCCTTAAGTATTGTTTCTGCCGCTTCAAAGGTTCTTCTGTCCATTGATTCAGGCAGTACAATTGTTTTCTTGTCCTGTCTTGCTCTTTCTTTGATTCTCTCAATAAAACTCATAGTCTTCCTCCTGGGTATATAAATTAAATATCATAAATTACATTTTACTACATTTTTTCCCTTTTTACAAGTATTTACACAAAGTTTTTAACCGTTCTTGAGATTATGTACATCTCTTTTAATCTGTTTGTCATCCTCAATGTAACGAAGAACCGCCTCGGCACTTTGCTCATAACCGTAAATGAGCTTGAGGTCATCACGGATAAAACGCTCTCTGCAGGCAACATCCATAAACTTTATAAGGTCCTTGTAGTAGCCGTTGATATCAAAAATAACAATAGGTTTAACGTGTCTGCCAAGTTGTTTTAATGTGAGAACCTCAAAGAACTCTTCAAAAGTGCCTATTCCTCCGGGAACTATAATAAAGGCATCTGCAATATCCTCCATCTTTGCTTTTCGCTCCGACATAGTTTCGGTATAAATAAGTTCTGTGCAGTTCCCGAAAATTTCTTCTACGTTTTCATCCTTAAAAAATCTGGGAATTACTCCAAAAATTTCGCCTCCGCCGGCATAGACACCGCGAGCCGCCGCTCCCATAAGTCCGTGACCGCCTGCTCCGAAAACAAGACTGTGACCTTTCTGTGCCATAAGCTTTCCAAGATTTTCCACTGTTTCTATATAATGTTTATCTATTTCGTTGCTTGCCGCACCAAATACACATATTTTCATGAAAACTTCCTCCCAAATTTATTTTTCGCTCCAAAGAAGCCTTGCCAATTCATTCTGATTTTTATCATTCAATGTATTAATAAATTCAATTTTCCCATTCTGACCGTATGGTGCTGCAATACCCGACTCGGTTATAAGCCTTTTAAGCTGTTTTGCAGTACCCTCTCCCCCATCATAAATACGGACGAGGGGAAGTATTCTTTTTATTGTATTCCTGAGGAACGGATAGTGGGTGCATCCCAAAACAACTGCATCCATATCCTCAAGTCCTTCAAAAAGCTCACTTAAATACTTATATGCTTCCTCGCTCTCGGAAAGACCTCTCTCCACCAGTTCCATAAGACCGGGGCAAGGCAGAGGGATAATCTCTTTTGAGGTATGCAAGCTATCAAGGAGCCTGCTGAACTTATTTTCTTTAAGGGTAAGAGGAGTTGCCATTACCCCGATTTTTTTATTTGCATCTTCCTTAAGTGCAGGCTTCACTGCAGGCTCAATACCTACAACAGGCATATGGGAATACATTTTCCTCAAATCCTCTATACATACACTGGTGGCAGTGTTGCAGGCAACAACCAATGCCTTGACTCCGCCATCTGCAAGATACCGGGCACAGCTTGTTGCACATTTGTATATTTCTTCTTTTGCCTTGGTTCCGTAGGGGGCATTGGCACTGTCTCCCATATATATATAATTTTCGTCCGGCATAAGCCGTGTAAGCTCTCTTAATACACTTACACCGCCCACACCGGAATCAAAAACTCCGATGTAACCGTCGTACTTTTTCATTAATATCCTACCTTAATAAGATTTGTATCTTCTGCAAACGGCTCGTCAAAAACATAGCTTCCGAAAAATTCCACATCCTTGCCGTCTACAAGAAATTTTACCTTTTCTATACCGTCCATACGGCATAGGGTGTTAACTACTGAATATATAATCATCTGCTCGTTTGCACTGCCTTTGGGAGAAACAAACTCCTCCGATATGTCCACGGTGCAAATGCCGTCTGCCACTATGCAGGAATTAAGCTTTGTACCATTGGGGATTACAGATGCATAGCCCTCTTTACTTGTACCGGATATAAGCATATTAACCATATTTTCGGGATTTGCTGCCTCGTCCTTCGGGACAGACCTTACCTCAGCTTTGAGTCCCATTGCATCGTCGGATGCATAGTAGAGAACAACCTCTGCTTTTTCTTCATTTTTTTCTGAAACTTCATATTCCGTAACATTTACAGGCTTATTCTTTGTATCTGTGCAAGCTGATGCCGTAACAAGAACCAATGCAATAATAAAAACAATTATTTTTTTCATGGAATATCCTCCCAATCAGAGCCAATCCACCAGCGGAAGGATGATATTAAACAGACTTCCCTCTCCCGGTGTACTCTCAACCTCTATAGTACCGTTGTGAAATTCTACCGCAGAATAGGCAATGGAAAGTCCGAGACCGGTTCCTCCGGTTTCTCGGCTTCGTGCCTTATCAACACGGTAAAATCTATCAAATATTCTATGCAGATCTTCGGAAGAAATACCTACTCCGTTATCTTTTACGGAAATAACGGCTTTCTTTTTGTCCTTTGTAAGTTCTATTACAACTTCTCCGTCTTCTCCGGTGTACTTAAGGGCATTATCTGCAATATTGTAAAGTGCCTGCCACAGCATATCCTTGTTTGCCATAATAAGGATATCCTCCTCGGCTTTTACATCCAGAGTTTTGCTTTCCATATCGGCAATAGGTGCAAGATTTTTGCGTACTCCCGTCACCACATCCCTGAGATTAATAAGCTCCAGAGGGCCTGACATTGTTTCCGTAAGAGTATCGAGCTTTGTTATGTAAAGAAGCTTGTTTACAATACGGTTAAGCCTTTCCACCTCTTCGTTCATATCCGTAAGAAACTCCCTCACATAATCCATTTCTATATCCGGAGTCTGTATGATGGAATCCGCCATAAGCTTGATTGAACTAAGGGGTGTCTTTAACTCATGAGAAGCATTTGACACAAATTCTGTACGCTGCTTTTCAATTATAGCATACTTATCACTCATATCGTTGAAGGCTTCTCCGAGCTTTGAAATTTCATCATCGCCGGAAATTTCAAGTTTTTCGCCTATTTTGTCATCATTCATTTCTCTGATGGAAGAGGTATAGCTCGTAAGCCTCTTTCTTATCCTGTGTATAGGCCAGATTACAGCAAGTGCAGAAACTGCCGAAACAAAAATTGCAATGAGAAGAGAATCCCCTACAAGAGCAAGGGCACTCACTGTATTTACCGTGCCATTTGTATGTATAACCCCCAGTGCCGCCATAGTAACACACGCTATGAATATAAGCGGCAAAGTGACAGAAATATGCACTAGCAGAGACCGAAAGGTGATATTCTGGCTTATATATTTTCTCACATTAAGTAATATCTTTGAAATAGTAACCAGCTCCCCACTTTGTCAGCAAATATACGGGTTCTGCACTGTTAGGCTCTATCTTTTCACGCAGACGCCTTACATGCACATCAACTGTTCTTGCATCACCCGGATAATCATAACCCCATATGAGGTCAAGAAGATTATCTCTTGAATAAACTTTTCCGGGATTGCATACAAGAAGATCCATAAGGTCAAATTCCTTGCTTGTAAGGTCAACTGTGTTCCCCTCTATGGTGACAGTACGCTGATTGTAATCAAGTTCCACTGTACCCATCTTGATTTTGGAACGGTCTCCCTCTTTGGAAACAGGTGTTATACGACGCATAATTGCCTTTACTCTTGCTTTGAGTTCAAGGATATTAAAAGGCTTTGTTATGTAGTCATCCGCTCCGTATTCCAATCCCATAATTTTGTCCATATCCTCGGTTTTAGCTGTAACCATAATTATAGGGATACTGGAAAACTCCCTTATTTTCTGGCAAACAGAAAGTCCGTCTATTTTGGGAAGCATAAGGTCAAGAATGATAATATCCAGATTTTTGTCATGAGCAAGCTTAAGGGCTTCTTCTCCGTCGTATGCGGTTTCCACAGTGTAGCCATCCTGCTCAAAATTAAATTTCATTCCTTTAACCAAAAGCTTTTCATCATCTACTATCAAAATTTTCATTTTATATTTCCCTTCCTGCATTATTCTCTACTATCAACTGTGATGTAAATCTTTATTTGTTCAAAAGTCTTGTCTCCGACACCTTTGACAGATTTAATATCGGAAACAGATTTAAAATCACCATTGAGCTTTCGATAATCTATTATGTTGGAAGCAAGATACTCCCCTATACCCGGTATGAGTATAAGTTCTTCCTGTTCTGCTGTGTTAATGTTTATAACCGGAACCGAATCGGGTTGCTCATCTACTGCCGGAACATTTACCGTAGTATCGGAAATAACAACAGCATCGAGTTTCATAATATCTGTATCGGCATTGTCTGTAACACCACCTGCAGCATACAAAAGGTCACATATTCTGGAGCCTTTCTTAACAACATATTCTCCGGGTTTTTTGACTTCCCCTGTAACCTTTGCCCTGATATCGGGTGCTTCTTCTGACCTTATTAAGTTTACAGCCGTAGGATTAGCCTCTCTATTTATGCCAAGTCCGATAACAGTAAGAAACGCAACAGCAAGAATCAGACCGGTAAGCTTGTCTATGCTGTTTCCCATACTATTACTCCAGGTAATCCTTGAGCTTCTTGCTTCTGCTGGGGTGACGCAGCTTTCTGAGTGCCTTAGCTTCTATCTGGCGGATACGTTCTCTGGTAACATTAAATTCTTTACCGACTTCTTCAAGAGTACGGCTTCTTCCGTCATCAAGACCAAAACGGAGCTTGAGCACCTTTGCCTCTCTTGGTGTGAGAGTATCCAGAACATTTATAAGCTGTTCCTTAAGCAGAGTAAATGCCGCCATTTCCGATGGTGCCGGAGCATCGCTGTCGGGTATGAAATCTCCGAGGATGCTGTCCTCTTCCTCGCCTATGGGAGTTTCCAGAGAAACAGGCTCCTGAGCAATCTTCATAATTTCGCGAACTCGCTCTTTGCTCATATTCATTTCCTTGGCTATTTCATCAACACGGGGTTCTCTGCCAAGTTCCTGAAGAAGCTGTCTGGAAACACGTATTAACTTATTGATGGTTTCTACCATATGAACAGGTATTCTTATGGTTCTTGCCTGGTCTGCAATAGCTCTGGTTATTGCCTGTCTTATCCACCAGGTTGCATAGGTACTGAACTTAAATCCCTTGGTGTAATCAAACTTTTCCACCGCTTTTATAAGACCTAAGTTACCCTCCTGAATGAGATCGAGGAAGAGCATACCTCTGCCCACATATCTTTTTGCAATACTTACAACAAGTCGCAGGTTAGCTTCCGCAAGTTTTTTCTTGGCTTCTTCATCTCCGAGGTGCATTCTCTCAGCATAGTACATCTCTTCCTCTGCAGAAAGAAGAGGTACCTTACCGATATCCTTAAGATACATACGAACAGGATCGTCAAGGCCAATTCCCTCGGGAACAGAGATGTCAATTTCTTCCTCGGATGTCTGGATTTCTTCCAGCTCCTTCTCCATATCCTTGACAAGCTCTATACCCATAGCTTCAAGATTTTCGTAGAGTTTTTCCATATCCTTTACTTCAAAATCCAGTTCGCTCACGGCTTCCTCGATTTCCTTAAAGGACAAAACCCCCTTTTTCTTGCCAAGTTCAACAAGTTCAAGAACTACCGCTTTTTTGCCTGCTATAGTCTTTTCTTCTTTTATATCCACTATAATGCTCCTTTCCCCGTAAGATATCAATCTTCAAGGCATCATTGGTTTTTTATTATTTGGTTTAATTTATTTATTTTATCCGGCTCGGTGCCGTTTAACTGACTGAGAATTTTCTTCCTGTTCATTCTTTCCGTTATGACCTTGTAGTAGTCCTCAAAAGCCTTTATGTCGTCGTCACTGCGGTTGTCAAGAGAAAGGATTAGAGATACCTCGCTTATTTCCTCTTCCTCCGTAAAGAAATCCAGCACATGTCCGGGATCTACAAATTTGTCTATATCATAGAACGCCATAAGGTAATTGAGCAGTTTTTTGTGTGTTTCGTTTTCAAAAAGTTCTGTCGAAATGCTTGCTTTTTTTTGTTTGTAAACAGAACGGTTCATAACAAGCAGTGACAATAGCTCCCGTCTTGTCCTCTCCAATGCACCGTCGGAAGAAAAAGGCGTTTTCTGCCGTGCTATGGTTATAACATCGGGAGTTTCGTCATCTGAACGCGGTTGTGATATGGCCTTAACTATTCCAAGCTGTGAGTATATGGCGTTAGAGGAAACCTTTGTCCTTTTGGAAAGCTCCTCCACATACACATCAAGCTCCACAGGATTTTTGATAAGCTTGAGATATTCAAGCATAGTGCTTACAAATGTAACCTTGTCTGCGTTATTGCCTACATCATATTGTTCCTCCAGAGTGTCCATTAGATACATCATATCTGTTTTCCTTTTGGAAACGCAATTTGCAAATCGGGTAACACCGTAGCTTTTAATATACTCATCGGGATCCTTTTCGTCCTTGAGGTTCAGTACCGATATGACAACATCCTGCTCTCTTAGGATTTTTATTGCCTTTTCGGTGGCTTTCCGTCCGGCACCGTCGCTGTCGTAACATATGACGACCTCTTTGAATTCCGATGCAATAAGCTTTGCCTGAGACGGGGTAAGTGCCGTTCCGAGTGTTGCCACGGTATTGAGATATCCGTTTTTTGCAAGGGCAATAACATCCATATACCCTTCCACAAGAATTACAAACTCCTTACCCGAACGCCGTGCAACATTTAAAAAATAAAGATTGCGGCTCTTGTTAAAAACCGGTGTGTCGGGAGAATTAAGGTACTTGGATTTGTCGTCGCCAAGAGTTCTTCCGCCAAAACCTATCACACGATTTCTGGTATCAAAAATCGGAAACATAACACGGTTTCTGTAAAAATCGTAATACTTTCCGTTTTCGCTCTTTTTGATAAGTCCCGCCTTAAGAATATCGCCCTCGGTGTAACCCTTTTCCACAAGATGTTTAAAAAGGCTGTCCCAACTGTCTTTGGCATATCCCAGGAAAAACCTCTTTGCATCCATTCCGCTGAGTTGTCTTTTTTTCATATAATCAACAGCGGTTTTTCCGTCCTTTAAGTTGGAATAAAAATACTCGGAAGCCTCTTTGTTAATTTCGTACAGAGTTTCCCTCTCTTTGGCGGCTGCAGCGTGCTTTGCACTGTCCTTGTCGGTAATTTTCGGCAAGGCAACTCCGGCTCTTTCCGCAAGCTTTTCTACCGCTTCCACAAAAGACATATTTTCAATTTTCATCATAAAGTGAATAACATTTCCGCCTTCTCCGCAACCAAAGCAATGAAATATACCCTTTTGAGGCGATACAGAAAAGGAAGCCGTCTTCTCATTGTGAAAAGGACAAAGTCCCACATATGAGCTGCCGGCCTTCTTTAAGTTTACATATTGTGAAATAACATCGCGGATATCGTTTTTATCAGCCACTTCTCGTATTAAGTATTCAGGATATAAAGGCATAATCATCCTCCTATATATCCTATTCGACAAAAAACATAAAAACCCTTTAAAATTTTGAATTGGGCATAAATAATTCATTAAATAAATCTATGCAGTAATTATCTGTCATACAGGAAATGTAATCACACACTACCGTATCTGCATCCCAGAAATCCAAAAGAACACTGTATTCCTCCGGAAGCTTTTTGAGATTGGAACGAAAATATGTGTAGATTTTTTCTATTACCATAAAAGGCTGATAATCTTTTATTGCAAGTTTTTCGTAGACCTCAGAAAACATAAATTGGCGGAGAGCCATCATATTCTTTTCTGCCTCTTCCGACATTGTTATCTTTCCCATTCTGCTGCTTTCTTCCACAATGTCGTTTATAAGAAAATTTATCCTTTGGGAGTGAGTTGCACCAATGGCGAAAATAAGTTCCACAGGCAAATCCTCTTTGGAAATTACGCCTGCCCTCAAGGCATCATCTATATCGTGATTTATGTATGCAAAGCGGTCTGCATATTTAATAACTGCTCCCTCCATAGTGGCGGCAATATTAGAACCGGAATGGTTGAGTATTCCGTCTCTTACCTCATAGGTAAGATTCATACCCTTGCCGTCTTTTTCCAGAAAATCCGCAACACGCAGGCTCTGCTCGTAATGTCTGAATCCCTTTGGGTGAAGAACATCCAATGCCCTCTCTCCAGAATGTCCGAAAGGCGTATGGCCAAGGTCGTGTCCCATAGCGATTGCTTCTGCAAGGTCCTCGTTGAGTCTTAGTGCACGGCAAACGGTTCTGGCTATCTGCGAAACCTCGAGGGTATGGGTGAGCCGTGTGCGGTAATGGTCGTTGTCTGCAAGAATAAATACCTGTGTTTTGTGTTTAAGTCTCCTGAAAGCCTTGCTGTGTATTATTCTGTCTCTGTCACGGGCAAATTCTGTGCGGATACTGCATTTTTCCTCGTAACGCATTCTGCCCTTTGATTCTGCAGATTTAAAAGCCATAGGAGATAAAATCTGATATTCACTTTGTTCATATTGCTCTCTTATTGTGGACATATTTTATCACTCCTGTAGGAATATTGATTCTATAATTTCAACTTTTTAACACTTTTCTTCAAGCTATGCGAGAATACCGGATTTTCTCACCCCGATATCATATACCGGCAATTTAATCTTTTTGGCTGTATGGCACTTCTTTTTGGGAAACAGGAATCTCCGCTCTATAATGCTGCAGATAATCACCGTAATTATACCTGCCAGAGCAAAACGAATTCCTGCAAAAAGCATAATAGACGGTGTGCCGGTAACTTTAAGGCACTCATATCCTGTTTTAATAAATGGTGTAGCACTTCCCCATAGGGCTGTGCACAGGAGTGCCGCCAGTACTACAAAAATAGTGTTTGTATAAATTTTCTTATGCATTTTTAACTCCTTTGATTTTTAACGTGAAAGATGTCCGTTTAGCATAAAAATATGCCGTTTATTTGATTGACAAAAAAATTGATTGATAATATAATTAGTACAACTATTTAATTTACGGAGAGTGAATCACTTATGTACAACATACTGGATTTTGGTGCTGCAAGCGATGGAGTAACGAACTGTGCACCGGCTGTTCAAAAAGCAGTGGATGAATGTTTTCAAAACGGCGGCGGTGTCATATATGTTCCCTATGGCAAATATATGATGTCATCTGTCCATCTGCACGATAACATTCATTTTGTTTTTGAACCCGGAACGCTAATTCTGGGAAGTCTCAATCCCGACGACTTTGACGAAAGAGAAAAAATCGACTATCCTCTGTATCAGGATTGTTCTCACTCGTATTTCAGAAGATCCCTTTTTTGGGGTGAAGATTGCGAAAATATATCATTTAGCGGAAATGCAACCATAGATATGCGTGAAGTATGGGAAAACACTCCCGTACCCAACGAAAATGCATGGGTTGGCTGCCGTGCAAATAAGATTATCTCACTCAAAAACTGCAAAGACATACTTATTTCTGACCTTAAAATGTACAATGCAACCGATCTCGCAGTATATCTGGCAGGCTGCGAGAATGCAAGAATAACGGGACTTAGTTTGTATGTAAACATTGACGGAATCAGTCCCGACTGTTGTAAAAATGTTGTTATCTCCGACTGTAATGTTGTAGCCGGTGATGACGGAATAGTTCTTAAAACATCCTATACCCTCAACAAAAAGCAGTCCTGCGAAAACATAACCATTACAAACTGCGTGGTATCCTCCAGAATGTGTGCGATTAAATTCGGAACAGAGACCAACGGCGATTTTAAGAACATCAGCATAAGTAACTGCTCAGTATATGATACCTGTCTTACGGCAGTAGCTCTTGAAATAGCCGACGGAGGAGTAATGGACGGTATTACCGTTACCGGAATTACTATGCAGAATGTGGGCACTCCCTTCATCATAATGCTTACCAACAGAGCAAACGGTCCTGAGGGAACAAAGATAGGTAAGATAAAGAATGTCACCATAGACAACCTTACCGCTATCGGCTCATACGGTCACATTGAACCTATTAAATATACAACCATAGTCGAAGATGATGACCTGCAGACCGTGCCAAGAATTGTTACGTCAAGTGTTGTGGGACAACCCGAAAGCTATCTTGAAAACATAACACTTTCCAACATAAACATAACCGTTCCCGGCGGCGGAACCGAAGAGGATAGGAAAATTGTTGTTCCCGAAATTCCTGACAAAACACCTTCTGCATCTGCATTTGGCACCAAATTGCCCGCATCGGGAATATACTTCCGATATGTTAAGAACCTGTCACTAAATAATGTGAACGTACATACTATGTCCGAGGACAAGAGAGAATGTATGGTTTTTGAAAATGTAGATTTGGCATAATTCAAAGTAATTATAGCACTATAAAAATTACTAGTCAATAAATGTAAACGGAGTGTAAAAATTCATTTGAATTTTTACACTCCTTCTTTTACTATTTGTCAATAAGCATACCGATGGAACCATCGTCAATTTTTTTCTTTTCGCCTTTACCTTTCTGCACGGATTCCCAATAGTATCCGTTAAGGTAGGATGCAAGGTACTGCCATCTTCTCATTGCTTCATAATCACTCGATACATCGGCTGTAATTTTTGCAATTTTGGCAGTTATTGCAGGTATTTCCTCAGGCTTGTCAATCTTTACTGCCGACTCAAAATAGAACTCTGCAAAAGACTTTCCTCCAAGCTTCGGAGCCATTACATCCTGTATATAATTATCATTTGTCGCAAAGGGGTTGTCAGCAAAGTATTCCATTGCAAGGTAGTTAAATTCTGCATTTGCATGGAAAAGCGATGTTTCGCCAAACATAGATACACCATTGAGACCAGATTCAAAGCTCAGGTTACACTGGCGGCGTATCTTGTCAACTCCAAAAGCAGCTCTTCCCTCAAGCCACTGTGTTCCCGTGTGGGCACGCATTACATGGTTGAACTTCTGAAGAGGTTTCAGCATCTTATGCTCCGGTTTCCAGATGTCGTCACGAAGAACCTCGTCACACTTCCACTGCCAGAATACGGATTCGGGCATATTATATATTTTCTTTAAATCCTCAGAGGGTTCCGGAGATTCAAAAAGCTTGCAGGCTTCGTCGAGGAAATGATGATAGGACTCGCAGATTACCAGTGCATCGGGAGAACGCTTTAGTATTACATCTGTTGCGGCAGGGTAAATCTTTGCCATATCGGCAACGGACATATAGTCAGACTCCTCACCTCGTCTTGCCTGACACTCGGGACACTGGCAAACTCCACAGTCACCTGACTCCATCTGAATTCCGCCAAGCTCGGGGATTTCTTTAAACAGCCAATCCAAAGATTCCAGAGCAAAATCATTTAATTTCTGATTGCTGGGGCACCCCTGTGCCTGTGCCTTGAAGCCTCCTGAGCCGGAATACTGAAAAATAATCGGAGTACCGTCGGGATACTTACCTATACAATCGGGGTTTTTCTCATAAAATTTATCAAGAGAGTATTTGTGGTCACCCTCGTAATAGATACCGCCGTAAGCGTAGAGACCTGCTATCATATATATTCTTACACCTTTTTCCATAGCATATGAGCAAAGCCGTCTCACACTGTCAACACCGCCGTGTCTGTCACGAAGAAGTCCCACGATGCCTATTGCATTGAATTTATGTTCTGCACAAAAATCTACTGCTCTCTTGTAATCTACTTCAAAGGTTTCGGGAGTCTTGGTGTATGCATTTGCAACACCGCAGTTCTGTGCACCAAGAGTATTCATACACCAGTTGGTACTGTGGTCCCAAGTCCAGAAAATTCTGTTTGGTATGCTTTTGTCAGACATATTTGTATCTCCTTATTTTACCTCATTTTCAAAATCTGCCACAGGATAATTTTCCATTGCTTTTAGAATCATCTTAAGCTTTTTGAGTCTTGTCTGCTCATTGTTTACAACAAGAGCACCGCTGTCTGCAACAATGAGATTGTAGTTTTCCCAGTCGTAGGTATATGCCTTGCCGAGAAGATTGCAAGCCTGCTTTATGGAAAGAAGCTCTGTACCATCCTTGGTCATAGATGCTACATCGCCTGCTCCTGCAATATTGGTGCCGTTTACTGTGCAGCCAAGAGATTTTTCTATTACCTCTTTTGTGACAAAAAGCTCGTCACCGTCTTTAAGCACTGGCAAGTGTGACATTTCATATGTACCATCCTTTGTAAAGAATCTGTTGGATTCAAGATTCATTACCGAGGGGTTGACATAGTTAACCTCAAAATTGTCACGGATTGCTTTGGCGGCAGTGTACATACCCTGCGTTATGAAATCGTCATATTTATCTGCTGTGGGTATTTCACCGGAAAACTTGGTAAGACGAACCATATCACCTGCATTATATACGCAAAAGACTATCTGCATCAAATCTGAAAACTCTGTTCCGTCAACCTCTGCAAGGCTAAAGAGAAGCTCACCGTCTACATACATAACAAAGTAGTTACCCATATCAAGACGTATTCTTCCCATCATAAAGGAATGTTTTTTTCCGTCCAGAAGGTTTAATTCCTTGGTTTCCAGTATTCCGTATCCTGCCCTCTGGAACTCCACAAGTCCGTGTTTGAGAACAATGTAGTTGCCCGGGTTACTCTCAACATACTGATGAGAATTATTCTTTGCAGACATACCTATTGTCATATAGCCATCGGGTGCGAGGTTAAACTCTGCATCAAAGCAATATATAACATTTTCGGAAATAGCTTCCAGTGCCGAAGAACCGCCGTAGTTACTTGATGTTTCTTTGGCAAGAAGAGTTACGGCATCCTTTGTTACCTCAACACCATTCCAGTTGGAAGCATCAAAATACTTGGAAAGGTCTGCAAAGCCTCTGTTAACCTTGGTGGGATCGGAGAAGTATGTGGTGAGATACTGGGTGTATTGATTTAGTCTCTCCTCTGTAAGCCCCTTGGGTTTCTTGTCTATAAGATACTTGGTTAGTGCCAGATACTTCTTGAACATACTGAGACTTTCCGGCTTGTAGTCACCGGGATCTGTGCTTACCTTGATGGCGGAAAGCTTGTTTGTCATATTTCTTACAGTGTGTTCTGCAGATGCAGTGTCAATCTCATCATAGAGTGCAGTGCTGAAAGAATATACACCGCTTTCTGTCTGCCACTCATTACCCATCTCTCTGGAGCCGTTTATGGCATAAACAGTCCAGAAATATGTTTTTCCCTTTTCAAGATTTTCAAAGGGCATTGTGTTGTAGCTTACAATCTGATCGTAAACACGGTTAGTAAGCTCTTTGTCTGTGGCAACTATAAGTCTGTACTTATTGGAGCCATAGGCTTTGTTCCATACAAACTCTGTATTTTTGATATTTACTGCCGACTGACCATTCTTTGGATAGAGCAATCTGAAAGGTGCGGTTTCGCTGTTTAATACCAAATCATTTTTGAGACCGATAAGCTCAATATCAAAGTTTGAGTCATTAAGGATATTGGGATTTGCCTTGGCAATTTCCGAATCGCTCTTTAAACGGTAATCCTGATTTTCTGCATCAACAAAAATGTCGTAGCTTACATCATCATATTTTTGATTGTCTGTGAATGTGCCGTAACGCAAATCCTGATCGCTTATAGCATAAGGACCTGTGTTTATGGCAACGTTACCGATAACCTTTGTGAACTTTTTGGGATTAACGCCCTTTTCGTATTCACGAAGGTCGGGATATCTGCTGAAGTACAGCTCTTTGTCATAGATATCCGCCACTGCCTCCTGAGGAGAACCACCGTAAACTGCCGTTGTTACAATGTCTGTATCACGGTACGGGTGAGCGTGCATATTGAGGGTTTTGTAGCAATCCACCGTTGTGTTGTACTGATGGAGTGTAGC
>JAZPXS010000350.1:0-17853 GCA_045543775.1 Clostridia bacterium | reverse complement strand
CTTCTTTGCAGCTCTCTTAACCTTAGCTGCACCGACAACGAGGTTAACTGCCTTCTTGAGCTTAAGCTCACCCTTGAGGCTCTCTAACTCGCCGTCTTTTACAAATTCCTTTAACTTATCTACTTCCATACCGTACATTTCTGCCATGTTCTTGAGTTCTGCCTCAACATCATCGTCGGAAACTTCGATATTTTCGATCTTAGCGATTTCGCTTATTACGAGGTTGGACTTAACTCTCTCGATTGCAGCTTCTCTGTTCTGCTCCTTGAAGCTTTCGGGAGTTGTGCCTGTAAACTGCATATACTGTTCAAAGCTGAGTCCCTGTGAAGAGAGTCTGTAGCTGAAATCTCTCATCATATCTTCGATTGCAGAATCAATCATACATTCGGGGATTTCCACTTCTGCCTTTGCAACAAGCTCTTTGATTACATTTGCTTCGTATTCTGCAGCTGTCTTATCTGCATTCACCTTGTCAAGCTTTGCTCTGATATCTGCTTTGTATTCATCAAGGGTATCAAAACCGAGATCTTTTGCAAAATCATCATTTACTTCAGGAAGCTCTTTAACCTGGATGCTCTTTACTGTTACTTTGAACATTGCATCCTTGCCCTTTAAGTCCTCTGCGTGGTATTCTTCAGGGAATGTAACATTAATTTCCTTTTCCACACCAATCTTTGCACCTACAAGTGCTTCTTCAAAACCGGGGATAAACTGACCGCTTCCGATTTCAAGGTTGTGGTCAAGTCCCTTACCTCCGGGGAATGCAACTCCGTCTACAAAGCCTTCAAAGTCGATAACGGTAAAGTCACCCTTCTTAACAGCTCTGTCCTCTACATTTATCATGCGGGAGTTCTTTTCGCGTGCTGCTTTGATTTCGGCATCTACGTCAGCAACCTTTGTCTTGTAGTTCTTCTTTTCCGCAGAGATTCCCTTATATTCGCCAACCTTAACTTCCGGTCTTACGGTAACTGTTGCTGTAAGAACAAGCTCGCTTCCGTCATCTTCAATCTTTTCGATATCCATTTCAGGTCTGTCAACAGGTTCAATACCGGACTCCTTAACTGCATATTCATATGCATCGGGGCATACGAAGTTAACTGCATCCTCAAGGAATACACCCTTGCCATAGTACTTTTCGATAATAGCTCTGGGTGCCTTACCCTTTCGGAAGCCGGGAATAGAAATCTGCTTTACATTCTTCTTATAGGACTTTTCGATAGCAGCCTTAAAAGCTTCTGCATCAACTTCAATAGTAAGTTTTACTGTGTTCTTTTCGATAGTTTCATTTTTTAATAATTTCATTTGTTAGGTTCCCCCTATTATAATTTTTGTTTCTATGTGAAACCGCTTTTGCGGCATTATCTCCACATGATATTCTACCACGCCAAAAGGCGGATAGGATGAATTTTTTGTTAATTGTGTTATAATTTTACAGGTGAAAACTTGAGATAATCGGCAGATACAAGTCTGAAGCTTATGCCCTCATAGACCTCATCAGGCATTGTACCCGGCAGATAAGAATGCAAATGACCGTACACACAGTCGGTGACACCGAACCTCTTCATAATATCCAGAGTTTCACTGTCGAAAGTATGGCTTCTTGTGAAAGGCGGATAGTGTAGCACGCACACAATTTTGCGTGGTGCAAAGCCGCTTTCCTTGCAAAGCTTTGTACCCTCTTCCAATGACAGTTCAAGACGGATAAGTTCTCTTTTGTATACGGCGGCATCGTCCTCACCAAAACCTCCGTCACCGGGAAGATTCCACAGTCTTGTTCCGCTAATAAGCATATCCTCACAGATAAAAGCCTTGTTGTGGGAAAAGGATATGGTACGAAAACCGTTTGCCTGTGCAAAGTTACCTAGCTTCGTCATACTCTCCCACCAATAGTCGTGGTTACCCTTAAAAAGGATTTTTTTGCCGGGGAGACTTTCGATAAAGGCAAAATCCTTTACACAATCCTTAAGATGCATTTCCCATGAAATATCTCCACCAACAAGGACAGTATCTCCGTCGGAAACAACCTCACTCCAGTTATCACGGATGCGGTTTATGTAATCATCCCAACGAGGACCGAATACCTCCATTGATTTGTCTGTATCCAGCGAGAGATGCAGGTCCGACATAGTAAATATTGCCATCTGTTCACCTCATTATACAATCAATTAAATATTATATAACATTTAATTGCTAAAATCAAGTTGTTATTTCAATAAAAATGTGATAAAATGCTAAAATAGGTAATATTTCTAAAAAAACTTGTTTTTTTTATTGAATCCTACATTTTTTGCACATAAAATCTCACTGAAAGGAGGAAAAAGAAACTTGTTTTTTAAGCACCTTAGCAAAGTTACTTATGTTTTGATTTGTCTTTTGATTGCATCACTTATACTAAGATATGAATTCAGCGTAATAAAAGACCGAAAACTGTTTCCCGAAAGTAAAATAATATCTCTTGATTTGAAGGTGGATGCCGTTCCCTCCTACAGCGACGGAACTGCCTTTTTCAAGGCAAAGCCCCTTGGAAAATCCAACATACATAACTGTGTGTATGTTTCTCTCGACCATGCAGAAATGCTTGACATATATCCCGGATGCCGTCTTAGTCTGTCAGGAAAAATCTCAGCACCGGACAAGCCTCTCAATCCCGGAGGATACGATTTTGGGGAGTATATCAAATCCATAGGTGCTTCCCTTAAATTTGATTCCGACATAAGCCGTGTTACGGATTACACACCATCTCCTGGCGAGAAGCTTTACAAAATTCGCCGGAATATTTCGGAACGAATTTCCTTTTACCTACCTCCCGATGAAGCCGGAGTAGTAAATGCACTTGTAACAGGCGACAAAAGCAAAATACCCGACGAGATAAAGGACAGTTATGCAAGAGCAGGCATATATCACCTGCTTGCAGTATCGGGACTGCATCTCAATATGGTTATAATGGCACTTATGTACCTATATATGAGTATCCGCATAAAAAAGCGTTACAAATCTGCAATTTCCTTTGTTCTTACGACTGTAATTTGTCTTTTTATGCTTGCTTTTACCGGGTTCGGAATGTCTGTTGCAAGAGCGGTTCTTATGGCGGTTTTTCTCTACGGAGCACCGCTTCTCCACCGTGAATACTCACCTGTGCACAGTCTGTTTTGGGCATTTGCTCTTATTATAGCTTCTGAACCCTATGCCTATTCAAACGCATCCTTCTGCCTCTCATTTTCTGCCACTGCCGGAATAATTGCAGGAGTGTATTTTGTGCGGAAATACAGCATAGACGCCCTGAAGTTCGGCGGTATTCTCTCCTCTCTTATTTTATCCTGTTTTTCGTCACTTATGACACTGCCTTTTGTTATATCGTATTTTGGTCGTGTTTCCGTAATCTCACCCATAAGCAATCTGGCAGTACTCATTATTGCTCCGCTTCTTCTCGGCTTTTCCTACATATTCGCCCTTGCTTGTGCTATACTGCCCGAACCCCTTGCCTATATTGCATCAGGTGCTCCCACGGCACTTGCAAAGCTTGTAAACATCATATCACGCCTTTTTGCTTCCGTACGGGAAGCATACATCAGACTCAATACGGATTTTACACTGATTCTATTTTTCGGTTTTATATGTATTCTTACTTTTGCCATAGTCAAAAAGAAGACACTCCGAATTTTTGTTTGTTCCCTTTTTATCATTGCAAATACCTTCAATATATCGTATAATATCATAAAGGATAATACAATGGTGGCATTTCTCAACGCTTCCCAGGGTGATTGCAGTATAATATGTACCGACAGCGGCAAGTGTGCTATGATAGATTGCGGCAGTGAGGATGCGTATAAGTTTGGAGAAAATGAAGTTATGGGGTATCTTGCAAAAAATAACATCTCCAAAATTAATCTGCTGTTTGTAACTCATTTTCACGAAGACCATGTAAACGCCATATGCACTCTTATGGAAAATGATATGGTAGAAAAGCTTGTTGTTCCCTCCCGTCCCGTTCACGAAGATGAGGAAGCTTCTGCAGGGGACATCTACCGCACAGCGGCAAAGCTCCATATACCAATTGAGCACGTCAAGGAAAATGACAGAATTGTTTTTGAAAAAGAACATCTTTTTGACATAGTGTGGCTTAATAATTTTGAAAAAAGCTCTAACGAAAGTTCTATGGTAATATCGTATATGTACGGGAAAAATAAAATTCTCTTTACGGGAGATATTGAAGAAACATCACAGTATATGCTGGCAGATTCTCTTGGAAAACACAACATAGTGAAGGTTCCCCATCACGGCGGTGGCAGCAGTATGTCACAAAAATTTGCCGACACCGTTATGAGCGAATATGCCGTTATATCCTGTGGTAAAAACAACAGATACTCCCACCCTGCCGAGGAAACCTTAAATGCCTATGCAAATTCAAAAATATTCAGAACGGACACAGACGGGCCCGTAGTCTTTTCTCTTACAAAAAATAAAATTATACCGAGGTGACAAACTTATGCACGATATCAAAAATGATATTAAAAACGGTACTTTGTGTAATATATATATCCTCACCGGTGAGGAACGGTATCTCATCGATTACTACACAGACGAAATCAAAAACGCAGTTTCCAATCCCGACACAAGGGATTTTAATTTGATGGAGATATATAACTCCTTGCCGGACGAGGAAGATCTTGATAGTTTTGTAAGCTCATATCCCTTTATGAGCGAAAAGAAGCTTCTGATATTTAAGGATACAAGAATTTTCAAAAGCATAAATGCAAATCTCAAGGATTATTTTTCGGAGCTTGTTTCTGCTATGCCCGAGTATCTCGTAATGATTTTTGCAGAGGGGGAAGTTGACAAAAGAAGCTCCCTGTACAAGCAGATATCCAAAATCTATCCCGTGTGTGAATATGAATTCCAACAGATTCCTGCTCTCACATCCTGGATAACAAAGCTTTTTGCAAAGTATGGCAAAAACATAGGCCGTGAGGATGCCGCATACATCTGCGAAATAGCAGGCCCATCTATGCTGTCTCTTAAATCTGAGGCAGAAAAGCTTATTTCCTACTTTGGAGAAGAAGACACTATCACACGTGATGCCATCGACAGGCTTGTAACAAGAAATATCGAGAACCGTGTTTTTGCTATGATTGATGACATTGCCGCAGGGAAAAATGAAGATGCCATGACAAAATTCCAGGATTTGAAATCCCTTGGTGAAGAGCCTGTTAAAATAATAAACATAATCTTTAAAAAATACTCAACGTTTCACAGCCTGCTGCTGGTGTCAGATAGACCTATGAAGGAAATATGCTCCCTTACGGGACTTTACGAAAAGCACGCTCGAAATAACCTTGCTCAGGCAAAAAAACTTGGCGGACGCAAAATTGCTAATGTAATGATGAAATGCCGTGATATGGACTTTGCCGTTAAAAACGGAACTGCGGAAAAATGGCTGGCGGCAGAGCTGGTAATATCGGAAGCACTGAATTAAAAGTAATCTATATACAAATCAAGGACTGTCTAATCGACAGTCCTTGATTTGTATATGACATTAGTTCATTACATAACTTATCAGTGGCTCTATTGCATTCTTGTCGGTGTAATCTCCGTCGCAATCACAAAGTTCAATAAGGAGTTTTTCCATCTCTGTAGGGTTCTCCTTGCCTGACATAAGCTTTTTGAGACTTTTGATGGCGGTTCTGTGCACCAGCGAAAGCTCATTTACTACCATCTTACCGAGGAAGTTAAATATCTTTATGCTTTCTGCTTCACCTTTTTTGAAGTTCTTTTCCACCACCAGTTTGTCGTAATAATCACGGCAATCTATGGGGGTTATACCCGTGGTATAGACTATGAGCTTCTTATCCTTTAATTTTTCTATATTCTTTGTGATAAGGCTCACTCCTGCTATTACCTCGGCATACAAACCCCCTCCGTATATGATGGTATCGTATTTCATAATATCATCAATTTTTACGGAGCCGGCATCGTATGCCTCGCATCCGAGCTCATCTGCTATCCATTGTGCATAGGCCTTTGTGGAACCGTATTTTGATTTGTAGATAACTATTGCATTCATACTATTCCTCCCATATATTTTGCATACCAAATCGCTGCAATCTGTACTATAACCGCCATGGGAACCAATATGCGGAATTTAGGCTTTGCGGTTTTGTGGTTAAACCACACCATACCAAACATTGCACCTACTCCGCCCATGGCAAATGCCGCAAGAATGAGACTTCTTTCGCTTATACGTCTTGCTGAACGTATAGCTCTGGATTTATCAATGCCGTAAAAAAGTGCTACCGCAAGATTCCATGCCAGATACGATATAATTAATTCATTCATTATGCCTTTACCTTTACAACTATCTTCTTAACGGGTGTGCCCTTGTATGACATTCCGGGGCGGTGTATATCATGGGGGAAGAAGATTGCGTATTCACCCTCTGTAACGTTGAGAGTAGCTGCACACTCACAATGCTCGTAGAACTCTACATCCTTGACATCGTTGTAGTCAGACTTTATAACTGCCTTGGATATATCAAATACCTCCATTGTTTCTGCTCCGGAGACGATGTACTGGATGTCTATATAATTTCTGTGTCCTTCGCTCTTGCAGTCCTCGGGATTTTTTGCATCGTACTCCTGAATGGATGCATAGAGCTCTTTTCCGTTGATTTCGTATTTGCCTGCAGGCAGATTTTCGGAAACTGCTTTGGCTATAAAATCAAAACCCTCTTTAAAGTACTTGTTTGCACCGCAGTATAATGCGGAATTTTTCATATTATCGTAAATCATTTTATTAACCTTCTTTCTTTTTTATATCGTGGATAAGCATACCTACTACTGTGAATGTAAGCTGAGGTATGTGAGTGATGAGAACACTGTATGAGTGTGAAAGTACATCATATGTACACCAGAGCACCATATTTACAATCGTCCAGAAACGGTATTTTGCACCGCTTTTCTGACCAATACACATAATGAATGTAAGGGATGCCACAATCACAAGAAGTCCAAGCGCGGTTATACCCTTTGCCACCCATACATTGAGAACTATAATAGACAGAGCATATAATGCTATAAGCCACTTGGGAAGGGGTTTTCCCTTTGATTCAAAAAGATAGCTGATAAGTGTCTGTATAGCTCCCAGATAGCAGGCTGCAGCACCGTTTATACCGCTTCCGCCGACGTGGTAGCTGGCACCTACAAGAGCGTTTCCGCAGAACACGAAAAACAGTATCAGCTTCATATTTCTGCCTTTGATAAGAGATGCACTAATCATGGAAATAAGTCCCAGTGCACTTAGTATGTATGATAAAATCTGCATAAATTCCTCCTAATTAAAAACATATTTTGCCGGGATTGAGAATATTCTTTTCGTCAAAAACTTTCTTGATTCCCTGCATTATACCTATGGGCACTTCACCCAGTTGATTTTTCAGATAGTCTTTCTTGGCATAGCCTATGCCGTGTTCACCCGAAACAAGACCGCCCAGACTTTCCGCCTTGGAATACATACGGTCAAAGCAAACCTTAAGCACAGTCTCCCACTTACTGTCATCCAGTGCATCACGGCAGATGTATATATGCAGATTTCCGTCTCCGGCATGACCGAAGCTTGGAATACGCACATTCATTTCTTCCGAAAGTGAGTGAGTAAATTTGATGAATTCATCCACCTTGTTTACAGGCACAACCACATCGCACTCGTCCATCTCCGTAGTGGAAGATTTGATGGCCTCCAGAAAAGCACCCCGGGCTGACCAAACGGATTTCTTCCTCTCCTCGGTATCCACTATGTAGACATCTATCGCACCAATCTCAAGACAGAGGTCAGCAACGGCTTTCATATCCGCCTGAACCTGCTCGTCGGTGTTTCCGTCAAAGGTCAGCAGAATGTAGGCATCATTTTTTGTATCGGGAAATCTCTTACCGAGATAATCCTCGGCAAAAAGAATGGTATCCCTTGACATATACTCAATAGCTGTCGGTGTAACCTTGGAACGGAAAATCTGAGGTACTGCCTCGATTGCACTTTTCATATCTGCAAAGGGAACAAGCAGGCTTACGGAAACCTTGGGAAGAGGAATAACCTCCAACACCGCCTCGGTTATTATGCAAAGAGTACCCTCGGAGCCAACTACAAGGTCCTTGAGGCTGTAGCCGGAGCTGTTTTTTGCAACCTTGGCACCTAAGTTCACAATCTCGCCGTTTGGCATAACAACGGTGAGTGCTCTCACATAGTCTCTTGTAACACCGTATTTAACCGCTCTCATACCGCCGGCATTGGTGGATATATTACCTCCTATTGTTGCGGATTTTTCACCGGGATCGGGAGGATACATAAAATCATTTTCCTCCGCAAAAGCGGCAAGCTCCATAAGAAGAACACCCGGCTGAACGGTAACGGTAAGGTTGTCTGTATCAAGCTCCAGTATCTTATTCATGGCGGTGGTTTCCAGAACAATTCCGCCGCATACGGGTACTGCCGCACCCACAAGTCCCGTACCGCTTCCGCGGACTGTCACGGGTACTGTCTTTTCGTAGGCAAGCTTCATAACTGCGGAAACCTCTTCGGTGGTTTTTACCTTTACAACGGCTTCTGGCATATTCTCTACCGTGCCAAGCTCATCGTGAGCGTAGTCGGGGTTTATGCTGTCACCGTAAAAGACATTTTCCGCACCTACAATGTCGCAAAGAGTCTCAACATCATTTTTGGTAAGTTTATTGTACATTGGAGCGTGCCTCCTTTATATTGGCAATAAGACGGGGGACGACTTCATTTACATCCCCAACAACCTGATAGTGTGCCACATCGAATATAGGTGCATTTTTGTCGGTATTTACGGCAACAATGCAATCGGATGACTTCATACCTGCCGCAAACTGAACTGCTCCCGAAATGCCAAGACATATTATAAACTTGGGTTTAACTGTTCTTCCCGAAAGTCCTATCTGGTGCTTTGCATCCAGAATATTGCCCTCAACAAGAGGTCTTGTGCAGGCAAGACAGCCTCCAAGCAAATCTGCAAGCTCCTGTGCCATGGCACGCATAGCTTCGCTCATAGCGCCTCTTCCTACGGCAACTATCACATCGGACTCGGATATATCCATATCCTTTGGCTTGTCTGTAACAGACAAAACTGTTATATCGGAAGAGAGCTTATCTGTTTCCATCATTACAATTTCGCCCTTCGCCTCCTTGGAGGGTGCAGGCTCAGAGAATACCTTGTATCTCACTGTACAGAACTGCGGACGTGTGTCGGGAGATATAATCTGCGCCATTATATTTCCGCCGAATGCAGGTCTTATCTGTACAAGGTCTGTATTTTCTTTCATTTCCAGAACTGTGCAGTCTGCGGTAAGTCCTGCCCTCATACGAGCAGCCACTCTGGGTGCAAGCTGTCTTCCGAGATTGGTAGCACCCACAAGCACGGATGAGGGTTTGACTTTTTCTATAAAATCACAAAAAGCTGCTGTGTAGGGTTCTATACGGAAATCCTTGTATGCAGGATTATCATATACAAACACCTTGTCTACACCGTAGTGAAGAAGCCTGTCTACACTATCGCCTATACTGTCACCTATAACCAAAGCATATACAGGGTGTCCCGTAACCTTGCTAAGCTCACAGGCTTTTCCGCAAAGCTCATATGTAACTCTGTGAATCTCTCCCTCGCAGTGGTCAACATAAACACAGATACCGTTCCAGAGAGACTTGTCTACAGAAGCCTTGACTTCCTCCTCGTAGGAAACAAGTCCGCCGCCTTTCTTAACGCATAGCTTACACATTTTGCAGGCGGAGGAAATATCTATCTTTCCGCCATCATAGGATATTGCACCAAAGGGACAAATATTTACAAGTGCCTGTGCATTTTCATCATTAACAAGATTGTGATTTACAACTAATTTTCCCACTGCAATACCCCCTTACACTAATTTGTGGCGGCACACAAGTTCAAGAATCCCCTGTGCCATTTCGTCCGGTGTACCATCAATAGCAGATTTTTCGGTATTCTTTTCCGGCGGGAATATTCTCTCCACCTGAGTAGCAGAACCGGAAAGTCCGTAGTTATCGGGATTCTGGTCATCAAAATCGGCAAATGACAAAAACTTAATCATATCGTCGGTAACTGTCTGCATTACCTTGTATGAGGGAAGTCTCGGAGAGTTGATGTCCCCATCAACGGAAACAAGACAGGGTAGCTTGACAGAAAGTCTTGACACCTTGTTGTCAAGGGCAGCGGTAACCTCTATGCTGTCATTTGACACACTCTCAAAGGAAAGGACATTTGACACATTGGGAATTCCGAGAAATTCGGAAACCTCTGCCCCAACCTGAGCGGTATCTCCGTCGGTGGTCTGCTTTCCGCAGATAATGAGGTCAAAGTCTCCGCATTTTTTTATACCCTGAGAAATTGTGTATGCCGTGGCAAGAACGTCAGCACCTGCAAATTTACGGTCAGAGAGAACTGTTCCGCACTTGGCACCCATAGAAATTGCTTCCACAATTATGCTTTTTGCCTGAGGAGGTCCCATGGTAATGACTTCCACGGTTCCGCCATAGGTCTGTGCCAGTGTGAGAGCTGACTCTATGGCATACAAATCGTAAGGATTCATTTTGCTCTGAATACCGTCACGCTTAAGAACACCGGTAACAGGGTCAACCTCAACGTTGCTTGAACCCGGTACCTGCTTTACACATACCAGAATCTTCATATTCATTCTCCTAAAAAACAAGGCGCAAAATCGGTGTCAATAAGGAATCGCTCCCAATAGACTCGCTTTTGCGCCGTATGAATCATATTTTATTTGCCAAGATATTTAGCTATTTCCTGAGCAACAAGCTTTGTAACAAGATCAATATTATCCTGAGACATAGCACCGGTGTTCTTTATCATATCAGCTTTGCCATCGCTGGAGAAAAGCTGCATTTTCTTTGCAGTTTCCATCTTAACAGCTTCAACTGCTGCAGGGATAAGGTCAATGAGGCCCTTGTCCATACTGTGGAACTTCTTGAATTCTGCCTCTACTGCCGCAACGTTGATATCGGTAAAGATATTTACCTTGCTGATACCGTCCTTAATAGCCTGTCTGAAATCATCATCAGTAAGACCGGAACCACCGTGAAGTACGAGAGGTACATCAACAGTGCTTGCGATTGTACGGATTCTTTCGAAATCAAGCTTGGGGGGAAGCTTGTATGCACCGTGAGCATTACCTACTGCAATAGCAAGTGCATCAACGCCTGTCTTATCTACAAAGTCCTTTGCAAGCTTGGGATCTGTAAAGAATGCGGAGGGATCTGCAAGATGGTCACTGCCCTCTGCAGAGCCTTCGTTATCGCCAACGTGACCTAATTCACCCTCGATTGTAGCACCGTAGGAATGAGCAATATCTGCCATTTCCTTAACCTTGCGTACATTCTCCTCATAGGAATCTGTGGAGCAGTCATACATAACAGAGCTGAAGCCAAGTTCAAGAGCCTTGATGCAGGTATCGTATGTAAGACCGTGGTCAAGGTGAACAACAACAGGAACACTCGCCTTCTTAGCCATAGGAATAAGGTAGTAGGAAACCTCATCCAAAGGACCGTAAGGAAGAAGAACCTCTGCTGTACCCATAATAACAGGGGATCTTGTGCTTTCTGCGGCATTGATGATACCGCGGGCAAGCTCTAAGTTTACAGCATTAAAAAGACCAACTGCATAGTGATGCTTTTTTGCAGGAATCAAAACTTCGTTCATATTAACTAGCATAATTTATTTCCTCCTATAAACATAAATAAACAAAAAAACACAAAAATCAACACAAAACAACATTGATGTTTAAATTATACACCTATTTATATGATATGTCAATCTTAAATTAACCAATTTTAAAGGAATCTTTTAATGTTGCTGTGAGATTGAATACGATATCCTCTTCTTTGGAGTATTTATCCACGGTAAAGTAGCCGTTACGCATAAACTGGAAGCTGTCTCCGGGCTTTGCAGCCTTAAGGTCTGCATCTATCTTGCAGTCTTTGAGCACAACAAGGGATTCGGGATTTAAGTTTTCCAGATAATCTTCCAGCTCACCGGGATTGGATGTAACAAAAAGCTTGTCGTACATATTAACAGTTGCATTAAGGCAATTATTTGCATCCACCCACTGAATTGTGCCCTTTACCTTTCTGCCGTCGGGGGAATTTCCGCCTTTGGAGAGGGGATCGTAGGTACAGATAAGCTCTGTAACCTCACCGGAGGCGTCCTTTACAATTTCTTTAACCTTTATAAAGTATGCACCCTTAAGTCTTACCTCGTTATCGGGGGTAAGTCTCTTATAGCCTTTAACGGGAACCTCCATAAAGTCATCTTTTTCGATATAAATATTTTTGGAGAAAGAGATTTCCTTTGTTCCTGCGTTTTCATCATTGGGATTAATTTCCACGGTAAGAAGCTCGCTTTCGCCCTCGGGATAGTTCTCTATTGTAACCTTGAGGGGATGGAGTACCGCCATGGCACGGGGTGCATTCATATTGAGGTTTTCTCTCACACAATGCTCGAGCATCTGATAGTCAATTACGCTGAATGCCTTTGCCACGCCTATTCTCTCTACAAAATCAATAAGTGCTTCGGGGGGATAACCCTTTCTTCTCATACCGCAGATTGTAGACATTCTGGGATCATCCCAGCCGTCCACTATGCCGTCCTTTACAAGCTTTAAGCACTTACGCTTGCTGGTAAGGGTATTTGTAAGATTGAGTCTTGCAAACTCTATCTGTCTTGAAGGAACAGGATAGTCGCACGCCTTGAGGAACCAGTCATAAAGAGGTCTGTGGTCTTCAAACTCAAGTGAGCAGAGGGAATGTGTAACACCCTCTGCAGTGTCGGATATGGGATGTGCAAAATCGTACATGGGATATACACACCACTTGTCACCCGTGCGGTGGTGAGTTGCATGGAGAACTCTGTATATTACGGGGTCTCTCATATTTATGTTGCCCGATGCCATATCAATCTTGGCACGAAGAACTCTGGAGCCGGTTTCAAACTCACCGTCTGTCATTCTCTTGAAAAGGTCAAGATTTTCCTCTATACTTCTGTTGCGATAGGGACTTTCCTTTCCGGGTTCTGTGAGTGTTCCTCTGTACTGCCTGATTTCATCTGCACTAAGGTCGTCCACATATGCAAGACCTTTTTTTATAAGTTTTATTGCACACTCATAAATTTCGGGGAAATAGTCAGATGCATAGTACACATTGTCCCAGTTGAAGCCGAGCCATTTGATGTCTTCCATGATGGAATCTACATACTCAACATCTTCCTTGGTAGGATTGGTGTCATCAAGTCTCAGATTACAGGTACCGCCGTACTTCTTTGCTGTAGAAAAGTCAATGTTTATAGCCTTGACATGACCTATATGCAAATAGCCGTTAGGCTCGGGCGGAAATCTTGTCTGTACCTTGGTATATACGCCATCGGCAAGGTCCTTATCTATGGCATCATGTATAAAATTTGAAACAGGTGCTTCCATTATGCAATCGCTCCTTTATATGCTGAAATTCTATTCATTACTCTTTCTTTTCCGAGAGTTTTCATAATTGAATACAGGTCGGGTGATTTTGTTCTTCCCGTAACAGCAACACGGATAACATTGCTGACATCACCAACATGTCCCTTGTAGCCGTCGGGGTTCGCCTTATACTCCTTGACCTCACGGGCAAAGCCGTTTTTCTCTGCAAGGTCTTTCAGTGTATCAAACCATTCACTGCTGTCTGCATTTTCGTCATACATTGCTTCGTAATCGGTAATGAGTGAAAGAATGTCCTCTTTAGAAATATTCTGAATTTCGTCATATTTACCGCTAAAGAGCTCATCAAACATAAATGAAAATGCTTCCTTTACCTCAGACCACTTGCCGATATCCTTTCGTGGCTTGTCGGGGTTACGGTCAAAGCCAAACATTGTTACGGAATAATCCTTGTCTCTTGTAAGAAGCTCATAAAGCTCTTTGTCATATTCCTTTGCCCAGCCGGTTGCAAGGTCATAAACCTTTTCCGCAGTGTAGGAGCCTATTTTGTTCTTGCAGATATCATTTAATTTAACAAGGTCAAAAAGTGCACCGGAATTGCTCATTTTGTTCATTTCCAGCTTAAAGTCCGTCCAGGGAGCGGTTTTATTGGTTCTGCGGAAGTCCTCAAATGTATAGTTGGCGAGGTTCAAAAGATATTCTATAACACCGTCTACAGGGTAACCCTCATCAGAATACCAGGAAACTGCCGCCTCGGGGTCTTTACGCTTACTTATCTTTCTCTTGCCGCCCTCGTCCTCTTTCATAATAGGTGCAATATGTGCGTACTTGGGAGGTTTGAGACCAAGAAGGCTGAACATCTGGAGATGTATGGGAACGGAAGAAATCCACTCGTCACCACGGATAACATTTGTTGTACCCATAAGGTGATCGTCTACAACATGAGCAAAGTGGTATGTGGGAATTCCGTCGGATTTAAGGATAACAACATCCACGATGTTTTCGGGAAGTTCGATTTTTCCTCTTATTCCGTCCTTGTAGGATATTCTTATATCCTCATTTCCGGGAGACTTAAGTCTTAACACATAGCTCTTTCCGTCTTTTATGTTGTTTTCTATTTCTTCATAACTTAAATCACGGCATTTTGCAAATTTTCCGTAGTAACCGGGAAGAAGCTTTTCCTTTTCCTGCTCCTCTCGAATAGCTGCGAGGTCATCCTCGGAGCAGAAGCAGGGATATGCAAGTCCTTCTGCCACAAGTTTTTTTGCAAAGCTCTGATAAATTTCCGCCCTTTCGCTCTGCTTATAGGGGCCGTAGTCCCCTACTTCCTTATCAAAATCTACAAATCCTTCATCAATCCTGATACCAAACGCAGTGAGACCTTCCAATATTTTGGAAACGCCGTCGTCAACCTCACGCTTTTTGTCGGTATCCTCTATACGGAGAATAAACTTACCGCCGCTCTGATGGGCAATCCTCTCGGATATAAGAGATGCAAAAAGTCCTCCGATGTGAAGAAAACCTGTGGGACTTGGAGCAAATCTTGTAACCTTGGCATCTTCCCCAAGGTCTCTTGCAGGATACTGAGCCTCGTAATCCTCGGGTGTCTTGCTGATATGAGAAAAAAGAAGCTCTGATAATTTTTTGTAATCCATTTGTGTCACCTTCTATTTAAAATATAGCATAAAATTCTAATTTATATAATATCACAGAAAAAGGCGAATGTCAAAAGAAAATGCGGTAATGTATGACTTTATTTTCCGTGGGTTAATTTCGTGTGAATTTTTCATATGATTTTCTTAAAATATAAGACAATACTAATATAAATCAAAATCAGTGCCATGAACACAGGCACTGATTTTGATTTATGGTTTATGTTGCAGCAGTAGAAAAATGTCAAAAGCATTTTCTTATCTTTAACACAATTTTACTGCAAAAATATGTTAATGTCAAGATATATTCTTATCTTTTGCACAGCAAGGAGGAAATATAATTATGAAGATTTACGACTACCACGGAAAAAAGAATATATGCGGAGAGAGAGTTCACGAAGCAAGATGCAAGTTGAGAATGACTCAAAGCGATTTGGCAGCTAAATTGCAATTATCCGATATAATAATTGAACGTGACAGTATTTCCCGTATTGAAATCGGAACAAGGTTTGTTGCCGATTATGAAATCAGAGAACTGGCAAAAATTCTGGATGTAAGCGTTAATTGGCTTTTGGGACTGGAATAATAAAAAACGGCTTGAAATGTTTTCAACACATTTTAAGCCGATTATTTATACAAAAAAGCAAAACAACATATTTATTATATCAAACTATTTTATGATTATCAATAGTTTTTTCGGAATTTCTGCTATTTAAACAAAATAGCGGAAAATCTTTTTGCTAATATGTCAATTGAAATTAAATATTGTTTTATGCTACACTATAACCAGAGAAAGGAAGGTACAGTCCAATGTACAAGTAAACCTTAAAACCTTCTAAGTAAAGCTTAATAAATCCTGACCGCGGATTAAAAACACGGCGGTGATACGCTTAACATAAAAAGTTCAAAGAGAAGAGAGGTAAAGCGGTAGGGTTTAGTAAGATTACTGCAGAAGAAAAGCAGAAATTCGTCTTTTGCACATAAGATGTTTTGGAAAAACAAAAGCCAATCTTGCTAAAGATAAAAAGAAAATATGTGTTTTGGAAAATTCGTAAATGATGCAAAAGGCAGACTGGGAAAGCGAGGATAACAAAAGATGCTAGATATCAAGAGTAATCGGAAGTGACTCTGACCAAGGTAACTATTACAGGTCAGAGTCACTTCCGTTTTTGGTATATGATGCAAAATAAACGCAGACCGCTTACAGTCCCCACTGTTGAAATTCTATAATGTCAGTATGATAAAAATGCAAAGCAAAGCACTAACAATGCTTTACTTTGCATTTTTTAAATTTTATCACACGGCATCCAATGCCTGCTTTAAATCTTCTATAATGTCCTCCACATTCTCTATTCCAACGGAAAGTCTTACAAGACCGGGAGTGATACCGCAGTTTACAAGCTGTTCATCGGTAAGCTGACGGTGTGTGGAGCTTGCAGGATGAAGAACACAGGTTCTTATGTCTGCAACATGGACTAGGTTTCGTGCAATCTTTAGGTTGTCGATAAACTTAACCGCATTTTCTCTTGAGCCCTTGACAGAAAGTGCAATAACACCGCAGGTACCCTTGGGAAGATACTTCTTTGCAAGGTCATTGTACTTGTCATCGGGAAGTCCGGGGTAATTTACAAAATCAACCTTGGGATGATTCTTCAAAAATTCTGCACACTTCATAGCATTTTCACAATGTCTTTCCATACGGACGTGGAGGGTTTCCATTCCGAGGTTAAGGAGCCATGCCGCATGAGCAGAGGGATATGTTCCAAGGTCTCTCATAAGCTGAACTCTTGCCTTTGTGATGTATGCAGCCTTTCCGAAATCTCTTGTATATACGACACCGTGATAGCTTTCATCAGGCTCTGTCATTTCGGGGTAATTACCGTTTGTCCAGTCAAAGTTACCGCTGTCTACTATAACACCGCCAACCTGAAGAGCGTGACCATCGAGATATTTTGTGGTGGAGTGGATAACTATATCCGCACCAAACTCAAAAGGTCTGCAAAGGAAAGGTGTTGCAAAGGTATTGTCAACAATGAGAGGACAACCGTTATTGTGGGCAAGAAGAGCAAACTTTTCTATATCCAGTACGGAAAGTGCAGGGTTTGCAATAGTCTCACCGAAAATTGCCTTTGTGTTGGGTTTAACAAACTTCTGAAGTTCTTCCAGAGGGAGATCCGCATCTACAAAGGTCATATCTATTCCAAATCTCTTTAATGTAACTGCAAAAAGATTGATTGTGCCTCCGTATATTGTTCCGGCACTTATAAAGTGGTCTCCCGACTTTAATATATTGAGAAGAGAAATAAGAGATGCTGACTGACCGGAAGTTGTACAGAGTGCTCCTACACCGCCCTCCATAGCTGCAATCTTATTTTCTACTGCTTCCACCGTGGGGTTTGAAATTCTTGAGTACATATGTCCTGCTTCTGTAAGGTCAAATAGCTTACCTATATGCTCGGAAGAGTCATAGGCATATGTGGTACTCTGATATATGGGCAGTACATTGGTTTCGCCATTTTTGGGCTGATAACCCTCGTGAAGACACTGTGTTTCTATTTTCATTAAAATCACTCCTTACGCTCTTTTGAAAAGTGTTTCAAACTTTTCCTTTACAGATGCTTTTTTATCAGAATCGGAATTGACATCCTGAACCTTTGCGGTAATATCATTCTCCACTCCGCCAAGCTCTGTATCAA
>JAZPXS010000349.1:0-4411 GCA_045543775.1 Clostridia bacterium | reverse complement strand
CTATAAGTATAAAACAGGCAATGAGTACTTGTTGCCAATGTAAAACTTGTACAGAAATGTGTCCCAGAAATCTTTTGGGGCATCCAATAAGTCCCAGCGATTTTATGAAATCTCTTACATCGCTTAACGCAGACACTAATGCTCTTTTAAATACAATGTACTGTTCACAGTGCGGCGTATGTGAAGCCTATGCCTGCCCGCAAGGACTGAGCCCTGCTACACTTATAGGTATATACAAAGACGGACTAAGAAAAAATTCTATTCGTCCGCAAAAACTTGAAGCACCAAAGTCAGTACGTCCGGAAAGAGAATACAGACAGCTTCCTATGTACAGACTCGAAAACAGACTCGATGTATTGCAATATGATAAACCTGCACCGCTTAGCGATATCACAATAAAACCCAAAAAAGTCAAAATTGCATTATCACAGTCAATCGGTGCTCCATCTGTCCCCTGTATAAAAAAAGGCGACAAAGTCAACGCCGGAGATATGATTGCTACTCCGGCAGAAAATGCACTGTCAATAGCACTTCATGCTTCAATTGACGGTGTTGTGACAGATGTTACAGACTCGTTTATTGTAATATCTTCAAAATAAGCATTGGAAAGGATAACTTACCATGGCAAAAGCAATAGGAATGGTTGAATACTTTAATGTTACAACCGGTGTTCAAGCCGCAGATATTATGGCAAAAACAGCTGAAGTAGATATAATAAGTGCTATGACAATCTGTCCGGGAAAATACATTGTAATAATTGCAGGGGAATTAAGTGCTGTCAAAGCTTCAGTTGATGCTTCCAAACAGCGTTTCCCAAATAAGCTGGTAGATAGCTTTGTGCTTGGAAATCCTCATGAGGATATATTCCCTGCTATATACGGAACCACCGACCCCGGTGAAGTTGAAGCTCTCGGTATTATTGAGACATTCTCAGCAGCATCGTCCATAGTTGCTGCAGATATAGCCGCAAAAACCGCCATTGTCAAACTCATAGAATTGAGATTGGCAAAAGGTATGAGCGGTAAATCCTACCTCTTCATAACCGGAAGTGTTGCTTCGGTAACTGCCGCTATTGAAAAGGCAAAGGATGCCATAAAAGACGACGGAATGTACCTTGACAGTGCAGTTATCCCCCGTCCCGATACAAAACTTTGGAAATCTATTCTTTAAAATACAGAAAAGTGAGGCTGGACAAATATGAATAACGAAAAGTACATTAGTGAGATTGTAGCAAGCGTAATCAAATCTATGAATGGCGAAGCTGCTCCAAAAGCAGGCGGCACACACTTAAAAGGTGTGTTCACCTCTATGACAGATGCCCTCAATGCTGTAGACAAGGCATATAAGCAGCTCAAAAACTACTCTGTAGCTCAGAGAGAAGAAATGATTAAAAACATCAGAAGACTCACACTTGAAGAGGCTGAAATTATGGCTAAAATGGGTGTTGAGGAAACCGGTATGGGCAATGTCCCCCACAAGATTATTAAGCATCAGCTTGTTGCTAATAAGACACCCGGTACAGAGGATCTCAAACCCTATGTTATGACCGGTGATGACGGTATGACTCTTGTAGAAATGGCTCCCTATGGTGTTATAGGAAGTATTACTCCTTCCACAAACCCCTCCGAGACAGTTCTCTGTAATTCTATGGGTATGATTGCAGGCGGTAACGGTGTTGTATTTAATCCTCACCCAAATGCAAAAAAAGTAGCTAACTATGCAGTAGACCTTGTTAACCGTGCTGTTTTAGAAGCAGGCGGTCCTGAAAATATTGTTGTTTCTGTAGAAAACCCAACCAAGGAATCCTCTGACGAAATGATGCAATCCCCCATCGTAAGGATGCTTGTTGCAACAGGTGGCCCCGGAGTTGTTAAGGCTCTTCTTTCATCCGGTAAAAAGGCGATTGGTGCAGGTGCAGGTAATCCCCCGGTTATTGTTGACGATACTGCTAATATTAAGAAAGCCGGAAAAGATATCGTAGACGGTGCAAGCTTTGATAACAATCTTCCCTGTATTGCAGAAAAAGAATGCTTTGCATTTTCTAACATTGCTGATGAACTTATTTCTGAAATGCAGAAAAACGGTGCATATCTCATTAAAGGTGACCAGATTAAAAAGCTTATGGAACTTTGCCTTGTTGAAAAGAACGGCAAGTACGATATAAACAAGAAGTGGGTTGGTAAGGATGCTGTTAAATTCCTGGAAGCTATAGGAGTTTCTGCTCCGGCCGACACAAAGCTTATTATTTGCGAAACAGAAGAAATGCATCCTTTTGTACAGGTTGAGCTTATGATGCCTATCCTTGCAATTGTAAGAGTTTCTAACATTGACGAAGCTATTGAAATGGCTTGCCGTGCTGAACACGGTAACAGACACTCTGCTCATATTCACTCCAAGAATGTTGACCATCTCACAAGATTTGCAAGAGCTGTGGAAACAACAATATTTGTCAAAAACGCTCCTTCTTATGCAGGAATAGGTGCAGGAGGCGAAGGCTATACCACATTTACAATTGCAGGTCCTACCGGTGAAGGTATAACTGCAGCTCACTCGTTTACAAGAAGCAGAAGATGCGTACTTGTAGACGGATTCCACATTGTATAATAACTAATTTGTGTTTGACACAAGAAAGACGGTACACATATGAATGCATTAGGTTTAATAGAAGTATACAGTTTTACAACAGCATTATGTGCAGCGGATGTTATGGCAAAAGCTGCAGATGTCAAGGTAATCGCATTTGACAGAAACAGACCTTTCGGAAAGAAAATTCCTGCTCCGCTTATTATGGTTGTTAAGGTAGAAGGCAGTGTTGCTGCAGTGAAAGCTTCAATTGAAGCGGGCGAAGCCTATGCGAAAAGCAAGGAAAAATTCATTGTTTCTCACATAATCCCCCGTCCTGACGAAGATGCGGAAAAAATGGCTTACCTTATGGATATGAATAAGGATAAGTTTAACAAGAAGTTTCCAAAGACTATGAAAGGTGTAGAAGCACCCGAAGCCGGCTTTGGCAAAGCAATCGGTATTCTTGAAATATCAGGTTTTACCTCTGCCGTTGTAGGTCTTGATGCTATGTGCAAGGCTGCAAATGTTAATCTTTTGCACAAAGAGGAGCGTCTGGGCGGTATGCTTGTTTCCCTTATTATTGCCGGCAGTGTATCAAATGTCAAAGCTGCTCTTGACAGCGGAGAGAAAGCTTGTGCAGCAATAACCAAGGTATACGGAAAAGAAGCTATCCCCTCACCCCATCCCGAAGTACTTAAATTCTTCGACCTTACTATACTTGATGACTAATGTAGTAAAAGGCTCGGATATCAAGGAGAAATAACGCTATGTATGACATCGAAACAATTGAAAAAGCAGTAGCTAAAATTTTTAACGAATACAAAAAGGACAAGAATAACGAAATTAAAATCGGTGTTTCTCAAAGACATGTTCATCTTTCCAGAGAAGATCTTGATACCCTCTTTGGCAAAGGCTATGAACTGACCAAAAAGAAAACTCTTATGGGAAGAGAATATGCCGCAGAAGAATGTGTTACTCTTGTTGGCCCTTCACTTAAAGCAATAGAAAAGGTTCGTGTGTTAGGCCCGGTAAGAAAAAATACTCAGGTTGAGATATCAAGAACTGACACCTTTGTTCTTAAAGTAAGTCCTCCTGTTCGTCCTTCCGGCAAAGTCGACGGTTCCGAAAAGCTTGTACTTGTAGGCCCCAAAGGAAGTGTATATCTCAAGGAAGGCGTTATAATTGCCAACAGACATATTCATCTGACTCCAGACTACGCTGAACGCCACAACATCAAAGATGGTGATTATGTTGATGTAATGGTAGAAAGCATAAAGCCTACAAAGTTTTATGATGTTCAAGTCAGAGTTCGTGATGACTTTAATGTAGAAATGCATATTGACACCGATGACGCTAACTCTGCCGGTATCAGAAACGGAGATATGGTTAAAATCATAAAATAAGTATCTGAGGTGAAGCAATGTTTGCTGTTGAAAGACAGAAAAAAATACTCGAGGCACTGAAAGCTGACGGCTCCGTACTGGTAAGTAAATTAAGTAGTGAGCTGGGCGTTACCGAAGAAACTGTCCGTCGTGATTTGGAAAAACTTGAAAAGCAAGAAGCACTTGTAAGAACTCACGGCGGTGCAATACCCCTTGACAAAAGCAACCACGAAATGTCTTTGGAAAAACGCAAGCATTTGAATGTTGGAATAAAAGAAAAACTTGCAAAAGAAGCTGTAAAGTATATACTTCCCGGAGACACTGTGTTTCTGGATGCATCCACTACTACCTTTTATATGGCAAAAGAACTTAAAAATCTTAAGGACATTACCATAGTTACTAATTCCATACGCATTATTGCTGAGTTGGCAGGTCATACAACACTTAAGGTAATTGGTATTGGC
>JAZPXS010000348.1:0-10258 GCA_045543775.1 Clostridia bacterium | reverse complement strand
CTCGGGCATATTCCTTGGCAAGGTCAAGACTATGAAGCTTCCAGTTTCCGCACTGAATAGGATTTTCTGCAGGGATTTCCGAAGCTTTCACAACGTCTTTAAGAGATTTAAGAACAGCATCCTTTACTTCGCCCACATCTCTGTCGCCCCATACGGTGAGATAAAATCCCGTTCTGCAACCCATAGGTGACAAATCTATGATACCATCCATATATTCCCTGAGATATGTAGCCATAAGATGCTCAAGGGTATGTATACCGGGACTTTGAAGTTCATCCTCATTAGGCTGTTTGAAGCGTATGTCGTATTTTGTTACCATATCTCCCTTTTCGCCGCGGTATACCGTGCATTTTCTTACAAAGGGAGCCTTAACCTTTGTATGGTCAAGAGTAAAGCTTTCTACAAGTTCTTTTCCTTTTTCATTCATAGCTGCTGCCTCCTTAATCGTGATGGTGATGCTTCTTGCCTGAGTGGTCATACAAAAGCTTGGCAAGAGGCATATCATCTTCGTCAAATACCACTATGCCGTTATCCGTAAGAAGTCTTGCGGTAACGCCCATTCCCGGTATCTTGTTACCGGAAAAGCTGCCGTCATATATCTTCTTGCAGCCGCAGGAGGGACTCCCCTGCTTTAGTATTGCAAATATAACTTTGTTTTCTCTTGCGATTTTAAGAGCTTCCTGTGCACCTTTGCTGAAATTTTCCGTTACATCTGCACCCTCAGTATTTAATACCTTAGCTCCGCAGATTTCACTGCAAGGTCTCGGCGTTGACAAACCTCCCAGAACCTCGGGACACACCGGCACTAGTTCACCCATATTTTTCCATTTTAAAAAAAGCGGATGCTTTAACAGATTGTTTGTTCCGTCATACTTGGTACACTGCCCGTAAAGGCAGGCAGAAACAAGAATTTTAGGCATTTTTCTTTTCCTCCCCCGTCGGCATCTGAACAAGAAGTATTGCCACCATCATAAGTGCACATCCCACAAGTGCTCTGGCAGGAGGCATAATACGCGAAAATGCAGCACCCGCAAGAAGTGCAAAAAGCGATTCCATACTCATAATTATGGATGCTACCGCCGGCTCGGTATCCTTCTGAGCTACTATCTGCAGAGTGTATGCTACACCGGAACTCATAATACCAAGATAGAGAAGAGGTCCGATACATTTCATTATATCTGCAAAGGATGGCTTATCCACAAAAATTATATACACAAGGCTTATGCATCCCACCACAAAAAACTGCACACAGGAGAGCTTAACTCCGCTTACCCTTGGGGAAAAGTAATCCACTGCAAGAATATGGAATGAAAATACAAAAGCACACATAATGAGCAGAAGCTCCGATTTGTCAAAAGAAAATCCCGTACCCTTATCCATACACAGGAAGTATAGCCCTACCGCCGCAAAAATGGCACTTATCCACACAATGAGTCTGACTTTCTTCCCTGTAAATATGCCAAGTATAGGTACGATTATAAGATACATAGTGGTCATAAACCCGGCTTTGCCCTCATCGGCATCCACCATAGCGACGGTCTGTGCGGTGCTTGCCCAGAAAAGGAATATCCCGCACACTATACCTCCGATAAGGAGAGTCGGCAGATGGTCCTTTTTGTATGTACCCTTTTTCTTTTCCGAAGCATCAATAAAAAAGATAACCGGCAAAAGAGAAAGGCAGCCTATAAAGGAGCGTATTCCGTTAAAGGTGCATCCGTGGAGATAGTTGACACCAAGCCTCTGCCCCACAAATGCGGTGCCCCATATGAATGCGGCTATAAAGAGAAGTATATTTCCTCTCATCCTTTTTTTGTTTGTCATTTGTTTCACCTGAATTCAGAAAAACTTGTCTATGGCTGAGCACAAGCGGAAAACCGGTATGCACAGAAAGAACCACAGTACGGTATATGGAATGCATATCTGCCCCAGAAAATTAAAGGGTACAGGAGAATAATCCCACACATTCCAGCCAAGTATTATATTGACAGTAATCCCTACCAGAAGCTCCGTTGCCGTTATTACAACCGCTCCTGCAAAGCATCGGTAAAAAATATTCTCCGATGCAAGATGTATATTAAGAAAGTAAATAATAAGAAAGCAGAAACCGCCGCAAAGAGACATAGTCCAGTGGGTATATCCTCTCCAGAGTATTTCAATAACGGAATATCCCACCAATCCAATCAAAAAAATCCATATATATTTCATAACAAGCTCCAATAATATTTAATTGTAAATATTATTTGGTTTGCTGATTTTTTTATTCATTTTATGTCAAGTGGGCATAAATACCTATTTTATATATTATACTATCAAAATACATAGTTTTCAATAGATATAACCAAAAGTTTTATAATTTATTTACAATTATGCTTTTTTGCCTTGAATTTCCCGCAAAAAAGGAGTATTCTTTATGTAAGTTTTGCAGAAATGGGGCGTTTTTATGCAAGGTAAACACGAAATAGATATGACGACAGGGGCTCTCCCCCCGAAAATAATCAAATTTACCATACCGTTTATGCTGTCAGCAATGATACAGACAATGTTCAATGCCGCAGACAATGCGGTAATAGGTGCTTTCGACGGCAGCAATGCCCTCGCTGCAGTAGGCTCCACAGGAAGTATAACAAGCTTTGCCGTAAATCTCTTTCTCGGACTGTCTGTGGGTACAAACGTGCTTATTGCCAATGCAATCGGTTCCGGCAACAAGAAGGCTTGCGAGCAAAGCGTTCACACCTCAGTTACCATAAGTCTTCTCATCGGTGTTATTGTGGGTGCTTTGTGCTTTATTTTTACCGGAACATTTTTAAATCTTCTAAACTGCCCCGAAGAGGTTTTTGACCTTGCAAAGATATATCTCAGAACCTATTTTATCGGTATGCCTGCACTTTCTGCCTACAACTTCGGTGCGGCAATTCTCCGAAGCAAGGGTGACACCCAGAGACCTCTCATATATCTCATAATAGCCGGAATTCTTAATGTAATACTCAACCTCATTCTTGTAATAGTCTTCAAATTGAGTACCGCCGGTGTTGGCATTGCCACAACAGTTTCGCAGTATCTTTCGGCATTCCTTACACTGCGTGCTCTCACAAAAGACGAGGATGACTGCAAGCTGATTATAAAAAAGCTCCGCATAACGGGACCTGTTGCACTGAAAATCCTGAAAATAGGTATTCCTGCCAGTATCCAGGGCCTTATGTTCTCCATATCCAACCTGAGCATACAGAGTTCCGTAAACAGCTTTGGTGCAGATGCAATGGCAGGCGTGGGAGCAGGTTCTTCTCTCAATCATATAGTATATAACTCAATTTCCGCATTCGGTCAGTCGGCTCTGGCATTTACAGGGCAGAACTACGGTGCAAGAAATTTTGACAGAATAAAAAAAGTATATATGTGGAACTGTATTCTTATGCTATGCTCCTGGGCAATAGTCACCCTTATTGTCCGTCTCAACACAGAATCACTGCTCAGAATATTCCTTCCCGACAACGACAACGCTATGGCATATTCCAGACTATCCACCAAAATGCTCTCTCTTACATACTTCCTCGCAGGCTTTATGGAGGTTAGCGTGGGTATGTGCCGAGGACTGGGACGCTCCACCGTCCCTGCAGTGATATCCGTATTCGGAATGTGCGGCATAAGATTGCTGTGGCTTGCAACGGCATTTAAAAAATACCACACCTTTGTATGTCTATACATATCATATCCCGTCACCTGGGTAGTAACTACAATTGCTGTGGTAATTTACTTTGTACTTGTATACAGAAAACTTCTTAAGCATCATCAATAATCTGCTTTTTCGGAGTGGTTTTATGAACTTTCAAGATACTTTGAATTCCGAATGTCCTTTTGTCGCACAGTCCTGCAATGAAATCTGTGATGAAAGCTTACATATGCACAACTTTTGCGAGGTATTCTATGTTACAAAAGGCAGTATGGATGTTGTGATTGACTCCAAACGATATCTCATACCCCAAGACCACATAATATTCATAAATTCGGCTGTAACTCATTCTCTTATCTCTTCGCCCTGTGGCGAAAGTGAGTTTTGCCGTGTGGGATTTTTGGCCGAAACGGTGTTTCTCTGCGAAAACGGATATATTGACAAAAATTCCTTTTATTGGTTTTACGGGAAATCAAAAAACAGATTTTCCGTTTACAGCGTACCCAAAGAATCCACGGCTGCAAAACTGATACTGCACATATGTGAGCTGTACGACAAAAAAGAAAACTTGTGGGAGATGCGGTTGCAATCGGATGTTCTTCTGCTGTGTGATTTTTTTCGTTTAAAAAATACATCAGAGTTTTCGGATAATGATACCTTTACTTCGGAAGACTGCCTCTCGGTACGGAAAATGTTTGAGTACATACACAAAAACTCCGACAGAGAAATCCCACTTGAAAAAATTCTAAAAAAATCCGAAAATGCTCCCGTTCTTTTTGAAAGGCTGTGCGGACTCGGTACAGAGCAATACCGAAAACGGTATTTTACCGAAAACAAGATAAACATAAATGATATTCCCTGCATCACACCCGATGTAATAAACTGTAGCGAAGAACCTGATTTTGGTGCAAACAATGCCACAAAGCCCATACTTCCCCGTCACGAAAGACTAATAAGCGTAAGCTGCCAGAATGAAATAACCAAACACTGGGCAATCCATCTTTTTTGCAAGGTTATATATGTCAAAAGAGGTGGCGGCATACTCGAAACAAGAGGAAGCCGCATTGTACTGCGAGCAGGTAGTGTTGTTTGTATAAACAACGGCGAAAAATATCGTTTCAGGAATTTTTCTTCCGAAACGGATGTTTTGTTCTTCCAGTTCTATCGCAGAGCTCTCTCTCTGGGAAGCCGTGAATGTCCGTATATGAGTGATTTTATATCAATCCCCTTGTGGGAAAGAGTTGACATACCCACTGCAAACGGAGAAAACCAAGCTTTGTCCGATGTTTTTTCCTCCCTTTACGAAATGCATAACAGCTCTGAAACCTTAAGCATTGCATATATGAGGTCGCATTGTTTAAAGCTGGCTTGTGCACTCATAGATATGCATACCAAAAGAGAAAACTCAGGAAGCCGTGTTCAGAAAATCATAGACTACGTTAATTCTCATTATACCCACAACCTTAAGCTTGCCCAACTGGGCGAACAGTTCGGCATCAGCTATTACCATCTTTCCCGAAGATTTAAGGAAATAACAGGCAAGAGCTTTAACGCTTACATCAATTCCAAAAGAATTGAGCATGCAAACTACCTGATTGCTCATACAGACTATTCCATAAACAAAATCTCGGACATACTGGGCTACTGCAGGCGAAGCCACTTTACCGAGCAATATACCAAAATGTATGGTATGACTCCGTCGGAGTACAGAGAAAATAAAGGTACTGTAAGATAATTCACAAGCAGAATTATTTTACAGTACCTTTGTTATTAAGATCTCATTATTACCAATGCAACATTTTCTGCAAGACGTACAAGTTCATCAAGCACTGCGTGCTCATTGGGTTGATGGGCACCGCCACCCTCTTCAGAGCCTCTGGGTACACCATAGTTGAAGCTGTTTTTGCATCCGTATGCCATAATAAGGGATAAATCCGACAGATTTTTGCCATTTGTATCGGGGTATTCACCTGTTTCTTCCTTGAGTATTTCTGCCAGAATTTCAGCTTCCTTGCTGTCTGCGGGAGTTTCGCCATAGATAAAGAATCTGGTGGTAAGCTTAAAGCCCTCGGTTGCAAGATCAAGCTTTTCGAACTCGCCTTTGAGTTCATTGCATATATTATCCAGTTCTTCCTGACAAACTTCCTTTGTCATATCGGTGTATATTGCAAGGTTTACAACTCCCTCTTTGACACCGCCCATTCCTGCCTGAACATTTGAAAGACGAATGTGTGTCTTGGGACGATTGGAGAGTTCTTCCAGCTTTTCAACCACAAGGTTGACACCCCTAAACACATCAAAAACTGAAGCAACCGCTTTGTCGTTTTTGAGAGATTTAATTTTCAATTTGAAGCAACCGCCACCGGGAGCTTCCGTTTCAAATCCGCCGGAATCGAGATTTATGCAAAAATCGCTCGGGTATTTCAGTGCCAGAGCCAAAGCTCCGTTTCCGCCTCCTGCTTCCTCATCGGAATAAGCGGCAAGCATAAGGTTTCTTGGCGGGAGAATTCCGCAGTCTTTAAACGCTTTCATAATATACCAGCTTACAGCTATGCCGGATTTGTCATCGGCGGAACCTCTACCGTAGAGTTTGCCATTTTTTATAGCTCCGGAAAGCGGCGAATCTGTCCACTTTTCCTCGTCTCCGAGATACTCCGTATCCATATGGGAAGCGAGCATTATCGTCTCTTTGGTATTCTCTCCATCCATAAAGGCAACCAGATTGTCTCTGCTGTCTGCTCCTCTGCCCGGTCTGTAATCTCTGTGCCCGCAAACTCCCGGAACAGTCTCGGGTGCAAACCTGTCAACAGTAAGCCCAAGCTCTGTACAAATCTTTTCGAGGTAATCCTGGCCGTTATTTTCGTTTCCGTAGGTGCGATAGTTTACTGTGTCTATCTTTACCAAGTCGGAAAGCCTGCAAAACAGTTCATCACGGTTTTCTCTGATATATGATATTATTTTTTCTTCACCGGCATTTAATAATTTTTTATTCATCTTTTATCCTCTTTTTTGGCGTAACTGGAAATATAGTTTTCACTATCCGGATACTCAAATGGCGACAGATAATCATTTGCATACTTTTCTCTTTCCACCTTGTCGGCAAAGTCGGGAATTTCGTATTCCTTTGAACCGTCAAGCACGCTCTTCCAAGCCATAATTGCCGCTGCAGAAAGTGCTGTTGCACGATATACATTAAAGAAAGGCTCGTGTTCGCCGTGGAGGTATTTAACAAAGTGATATGTGAGCCAGAAGTCTATTCCGGGATGGCCTACATTCTGCTGTTCATCGCTGAAGCTGTAGAGTTCTTCCTTGGTAACCATGCTTACATCGTCATATGTAGGCTCGAACTTTTCAAACTCAGGAATTTCACCTCCGGGGAAAAATTCCAGCTCAGTGGGAATTGTCCAGACGTTGCCTTCGCTGTATCTCTGGGTTTCCATAACCGCCTTTTCCCCAATAAAGCGATACCACTTGCTTGTAGGACCGAGGTGTGTACAGCCTGTTGTTTCAAGCCTTGTTCCGTTATCCATTACGCAGAAAACCTTTGCGCCATCGTGGTCTCTCAAGGCATTTTTTAATTCGGCATGTTTTCCGTCAAGAACCGCAGCTGTTACCCGCTTTGGCATTGTACCTGTAACGTACATAAGAGTTCCGAGAGTATGCATATTGTAATATGGTCCGGGGAGCATTCTTCTCCAGTGGTGGTTAGTGGGATCCTGATAACCTTTGCTTTTTGCATCATAATGGAGATACTCCGCCTCGGCATAATGCACATCTCCCAACTTTCCGCTTTCGTATGCATCCTTTATATACTGGATGCTTGCCTTGAAAGGCCCGTTTGCCGCAAGCATATATTTGGTTCCTGTTTCTTCTACTTTTTTGCACAAATCCACACATTCTCCCAAAGTAGGTGCCGCTGTGGTTTCGCTGAGTACAGCAATTCCCTTTTTAAGAGCCTTTATTGCAAATTTTGCATGTTCATGGAAGAAGTTACAAAGTATAACCGCATCAAGTCCGCAATCAAGAAATTCGTCATAATCTGTAAACACCAAGGTTCCCTCGGGTACAACATTGTCTACTCTGTCTCTCTTTACTATGGGGTCATTTTCGCATACTGCATAAAGACATGCACGCTCACCCATAGACTGCAAAGTCTGTACAAATGTTAAACCTCGTCTTGCACCTACTACACCTATTTTGAACTGTTTCATACCTCATTCTTCCTTTCAAATTAAAAATTAAAGCTCGCAGTGTGGTTTCACTACGAGCTCATTATACTAATTTGATTTTTTTTGTCAATGAAATCCCAAAAGAAAAAGGACAATAAAATTGCTGTTTTTAATTTATGTATTTATCAAGGCTTCCGTACTCATCCAGAATTGACATAATTATATACAATCTCGGAACGTGGAACGGTCCTTTAAAAATATTTCCCTTAAGAGTTGTGGAAACCGTATTGTCGTAGTGGAGATAGGCGTCTTGCTTCTCTGCAACCGACTTTTATCATATGGGCAAATATCAGCGACACATAGGCACCTGCCTCAAGAGGAAGTGTGTCCTACCATACAGTCTCGGAAACTGCAATGGGAGCCTTTTTGAATCTGATTTTGAATGAATCATTATACACTCATAACACCTCGTTTTTCAAGCTTTTCTATAACTCCTCTTTTTACCATATAGACCTCATTTGCCATATCCATAAGAGGTTTATCATTGTAGGAATCGGTAAAAAACTTATCTATATTGTCACCGTATTTCTCTTTGAAAAGCTTTGCCTTAACTTCGCCAAAGCACACCTCACCAAGCTTGCCGGTGTCCATATCAAAATGGGTGGCAATGTAGTTTTTTATACCCATTCTGCGGAAGATAACATCCACAAGTACGTCTATATTGGCGGTGACTATAACATCATCATCCCTTTTGATGCGGAAATAGAAATTTCTGATTTTATGCTCATTGCGATCCCAGAACTCATCTATAACGGCATAAATATCGTCAAAGAGATTAAAAAAGCTCTCTGTATAATATGCTCCCCTATTCTTAAATTCTTCCTTGGACATACGGCACCTTTTGTAGCGCATGAGGTCTCTTAGTATGGGAAAGAGTACTTTCAAAAGCACGGGCTTCTTCTTAAGGCAGAACCAAAAGAAATGAAGCGCACTTTCGCCATTATATATCGTATTGTCAAAATCATATACATTCATCGTTATGCCTCCGCAAGCCTAGTCATAAGTTGTAGATATAATCATTATTATTGCTATAATTGCAACCAACAATTATTTTATATATATTTGGTCTCCTGTTATTACAAAAGTTATATACTGCAATAGTTTACTCCATCTCCAAGATTAATTTTTGCAGTCTTTCCAGGCTTATTGCGCCTACATAATCCTTAAACACATTTCCGTCCATTAAGTACTTCTTGACATTTCTCTGCATGGAGGTTTCTTCGGGAAGGTCATTTAAGTTCTGAGGCTTTGCCATACCAAAAAGATTGATGTACACACCATCTTCATCGCTTTCCCCGAGTCTTTCAAACATATCGCCAAAACGACTTATGTTAGTAGGTCTTCCCATAATTTTTTCCATATGGGGATTGAGAAGCCACGTGCTGGTGCCAAAATTCTTAAAATCGTATTCGGGATAGTATTTATTAAAAAACTCAAGTGCTTCACGAAAGTTTATAAGATTATCTCTGACATTAAGCACAGTTCCCCTCGGTATGTGTACACCTATTATATCATTGCTGTGGATTTCAAACTGGAACTGCCCTATTCTGAAGAGCTTGCCCATGGCATATCGTGGAAGCCATGAGTGATAAGCGCTTGTGCCCGGTACGCCCATACGCTTTTGATTTGCGGTTATATACATATCCACGGCTCTTAAGGTTGCGGACAAAATATTTTTATCCACCCCTCGCTTTAATGCATCGGTGCAAAAATCCGACACACAGGCAAAAAACGGAAGCATAAGAGCAAATTCGGATTTTTGCGATTTGTCTGCAACGGGTTTTATATCATAGGGGCATACATCGTTTTTCATAAAGGTATACAGTACACAGCAGAGGTCTGTATAGTTTGTATCACCTTTGATTTCGTCAAGCGAGCTCATAACAAGCTCAAAATTTGCTTCGCCCAGCATACCGTATTCGTCATTAAACTTTTTTATTGCTTCTTTGTCAAAAAGGGCATTGCAAATATCCTCTCTGTTATCTCGTGCCAAATCAAAAAGGTATTTGTATTCGGGTTTTACAAGTGTATCGGGATTGCTGTAAATGCTCATGTCATCATGACCTCCTTCAGGTTGCTGACTAAAATTATACAATACCATCGCTGTTTCTGTCAAGAATTGTGCTAATATACCGAATAGATATCAGGTTTTTATGGTTTTATGTGAATTTTCCTGTAATTTGGCAAGCTCATTGACACCAACTTTCATTTTGTGGTATAATTGTGCCACATCAAACAAGAAAGGAAGGTAAGACAATGGGACTTACTCTAACAGAAAAAATCCTGAAAGCACACATTGTTGACGGGGAATTTGTTAAGGGTACGGAAATCGGCATAAAAATCGACCAGACTCTCACTCAGG
>JAZPXS010000347.1:0-4044 GCA_045543775.1 Clostridia bacterium | reverse complement strand
TTTAGTGCCAAAGAGGCTTTTGCAGGATTCAAAAATACCGGATTTGAGGATTTGTCAGTAAGCTACAAGGCATATTGCGGGTATAAAGAGAATTTTCAAAAACTCACTCCGCTGGGAGCTGTCCTCAGCAATCAGAGAGCTGTTAAGGACGAAGACGAAATAGCCTTCATAAAAAAAGCTCAGGATATAACAGACAGAGCCTTTACACATATTCTGGACTATATAAAACCGGGTGTAACCGAGAGGGATGTGGCACTGGAGCTTGAATATTTTATGCGTTCAAGCGGTGCCGAGAAGGTCAGCTTTGATGTTATAGCCGCAACGGGTGCTCACGGGGCAATGCCTCATGCCGAACCCGACGGCCGCCTTATTGGTAACGGTGAGTTTGTGGTATTGGACTTTGGGTGTGTGGTTGACGGATACTGCAGTGATATGACAAGAACAGTTTGTGCAGGCAAAGCCACCGATGAAATGAAAAAGGTGTATAACACTGTTCTCGATGCACAGCTTACCGCACTGGAAATGATAAGAGAGGGAATACCGGGCAGGGATGTGCACAATAGAGCGGCAGAGATAATTGATGAGCTTTATCCCGGCAGATTCGGACACGGCTTGGGACACGGAGTCGGACTTGAAATTCACGAAAACCCCAATTTGTCACCGAGAAATCCCAATCCCTTAAAAACGGGCAATGTTGTCACCGTGGAACCGGGAATCTACATAGACGGATTTTGCGGTGTAAGAATAGAAGATTTGGTGGTTGTGCAGGCAGAAGCTTGTCTTAATCTCACACATTCAACAAAAAAACTTATAGAAATATAGAATAAAATGCTATTTTTTGAAAAAAGTACTTGAAAAATAGAATATTATCTTGTACAATAAGAATGTATATAAATGTAAATCGGAGGTATTTATAATGATTACAGCAGGTGATTTTAGAAACGGAAAGACTTTTGAATTCGAAGGCGGCGTATGGCAGATTGTAGAATTCCAGCACGTTAAACCCGGTAAGGGTGCAGCTTTCGTAAGAACCAAGATAAAGAACGTTATCACAGGTTCCGTTGTTGAAAAGACTTTCAGACCTACAGAGAAGTTTGAGGAAGCTTTCATCGAAAGAAGAAAGATGCAGTATTCTTATGTTGACGGCACACTCTACTACTTTATGGATATGGAAACATTCGATATGCTTCCCATCAATGCTGATCTTATAGAAGATAAAATGAAGTTTGTTAAGGAAAATGACGAATGTATGATTCTTTCATTTAAGGGTAATGTATTTGATATTGAGCCCCCCACATTTGTTGAACTTACAGTTACAGAGACAGAGCCCGGCTTCAAGGGTGATACTTCTACCGGTGCTACAAAGCCCTGTACTGTAGAAACAGGTGCTCAGATTATGGTTCCTCTCTTTATCGATAACGGCGATGTAATCCGTATCGATACAAGAACCGGAGAATATATGGAAAGAGCGTAAGGAGATATAATTATGGAAAATATTTCTAAGCAGATAGCCTATTTAAGAGGACTTATGGACGGTCTTGACTACGACGACAGCAGCAAAGAGGGCAGAATTTTTGAATGTATCCTCGGTGTTCTCGACGAGATAGATGCTTCCATCGATGACCTCTATGATTATCAGGATGAGATTGCAGAGCAGGTTGACATAATTGATGAAGACCTTGCAGCAATAGAGAGTGAGTTTGCCGAGGAATGTGATTGCGGATGCTGCGATGGTGACTGCGATTGCGACGACGATTTTGAATATTACGAAATTGATTGTCCCACCTGCGGCGAAACAATCTGCATAGATGAGGATTTCTTCGACGGTGACGATGATATCGTATGCCCCAAGTGCGGCGAAACCATCGAGATAGATGTGGATGACGATGAAATCGAAGAATAATTCCCGACATTGAGAATATAAATATTATACAAAACGGTGCAGAAAACTTAAGTTTTTTGCACCGTTTGGATTAAGGCTGCTACAGGAGTACATATATGGTTTTTTATGCAAAGGCTTTTCCGGAGCTTTCCGGCAGAGAGGTTTATGAAATCCTCAAATCACGTTCCGAAGTTTTTCTTATGGAACAAAATATTGTGTGTCTTGATGCTGACGGAAAGGATTACGAAAGTCTGCATTGCTTTTTTGAGGATGAAAACAGAATAGCGGCTTATCTCAGAGCTTTTTCCGACGGCAGTGACGGAGTTGTCATCGGCAGAGTTCTTAGTCTTTCCCGCAAAAATGGAATGGGACGCAAGCTTATGGAAGAGAGTGTAAAAGCAATAGTTAAACATTTTTCTGCAAAAAAAATTACCGTTCACGCACAAAAGCAGGCGGTAGGCTTTTACGAAAAAATGGGGTTTATTCCTGTTTCTTCCGAACATTTGATTGAGGGAATTCCTCATATTACCATGGAAAAACAATGTATAGTTGATATGTAAAATTTATGCTTTACTTTTTGCATCAGAGCTGATATAATAACCCATTATACACTAAAAAAGGAGACTTGATATGACAGAGGTTCTTATTTTTATACTAAGGATAATTGTTTCCGGAATATGCGGTATAGTCATAGGTTTTGAAAGGAAAAACCGTGCCAAGGAAGCAGGTGTCAGAACGCACTGCATTGTTGCGTGTGCATCCTGCCTTATGATGATTATATCCAAGTACGGCTTTAATGATATTATTATGGGAGCAGGCAGCGTTGGTCTTGATATTCGCCTTGACCCATCCAGAATGGCACAGGGTATTGTAACAGGTGTCGGTTTTCTCGGTGCAGGTATGATATACACCCAGAGGGGAAGCATAAGAGGTCTTACCACAGCTTCCGGTATATGGGCAATCTCGGGCATCGGTATGGCGATAGGTGCTGGAATGTATGCTATTGGCATTTTCACAACCGGTATTGTACTTCTTGTGCAGATAGTACTCCATCACAAGCTTAAGTTTATGACTCAGCACAAGACCAGATCTCTCGTTATATACGATGTTAATGAGGATAACTACCAAAGCAAATTTACAGATTTTATGAACAAAAAAGGCATAAACATAAGCGAGGTTTCCATAAAACAAAATGAAAATGCTTACGATTATACCTTCTATCTCGATATGCCCGACGATTTTTCGGAAGAGGATATTGTAAAATCAATAGATTACAAGTGCAAGATTGATTTTATACACTAAAATCTTCGGCAGAAAAATTGTTTTTATCCAATTTCTTTTTGGGCTTTACAACTTTTTTAAATATGTCGTAGGAAAATTTCTTACATACAAAGTCAGCGGGGACGGTACCTCTCACATCGCAGAGGACATTCCCGCTTGTTTTGTTTTCATCCGCGTGAATACACAGACTGCAACGGGGGTTTTCTACCTTGGAATAAATCATTTTATCACATCCGTATATGGTTTCTATACTAATTTTAGCAGATTACTGCAGTAATTTCAATCTTTTTTGCCAAAAGTTTAAAAAACTATTGTAATTCATAGCAAAAAAATATATAATATATGGTGTATGTATTTGTGTAAAAGGCGGTTTTTTATAATGATTTTGATATACATAATAATTGCTGTTTTACTTTTGTGGCTCATTTTCTTCTTTTCGGTAGCACCAAAGGAAATGTCCAATATTCTGCAAAGAGATCCGGCAGCGAGAAATTACCTCGAGGTTATGCTTCTCTACCCGGGACTTCACGCAGTGGTTGCCCACAGATATGCTCACTTTTTCTATAAGCACAAAATTTTTCTTTTGGCACGAATAATATCTCAGGCAGCAAGACTTTTTACCGGAATAGAGATACATCCCGGTGCAAAAATAGGAAAAGGCCTTTTTATTGATCACGGTATGGGCATCGTCATTGGCGAAACTGCGGAAATCGGAGATAACTGTACCTTGTATCAGAATGTTACTCTTGGCGGTACCGGCAAGGATAAAGGCAAAAGACATCCAACTATCGGAAACAATGTCCTCATAGGTTGCGGTGCTAAGGTTCTTGGACCGTTTACAGTGGGGGATAATTCAAAAATTGCGGCAAATGCCGTGGTTC
>JAZPXS010000346.1:0-15547 GCA_045543775.1 Clostridia bacterium | reverse complement strand
TGCTCTTTCGTAAGCCACATCATATTCCACAACCTCACCCGGGTCAAAGGCTACCTCCACGGCACCGGGTACAACGAGGATGGTGTCACAGCCTAAGGTGTATGCAACTTCAAGCTGCTTTTTTGTTATTTCCACGGCCTTTTTTCTGTTTTTGCTGTTAGCGGAGGTATAGTTGTATGTCCAGTAGAGGCCGCTTGCAATACTGTAGAGTTCTATACCAATCTCCTTTGCATATTCTTTTACACGAATAAGATCCTCCTCGGTGCTTTCGAGGGAAACCTCTCCTGTTTCGTCAAGGGAGAGTTCAATTCCGTCAAAACCCGCATCTTTTGCAAGCTGCATTTTATCTTTGAGTGTTCCCTCTGCAAAAGACCAGATACTTATACCTTTTTTCATATATGATTCCTCCTTGTTTTTTTCTTGACTTTATGTTAAAATAAAAAACAAGATAAGTTAATATGTTTTTTTGTTCCAAAAGTATAATTTTGTAAACAGGAGCACAAGGATGAAATTAAATTATATAAAGCATAAGATAGCCAATCTCATAAGCATAAATAAGATTGTGACAATACACTATTATGAATTTGACAAGAGCTTTTCCTTTGAGGGGGAGAGTCATAACTTTTGGGAAATGGTGTATATAGATTCGGGAGAGGTGGAAATACTTGCCGCAGGACACAGGTTCCATCTTAGACAGGGAGAAATAATTTTTCATAAGCCAAATGAGTTTCATACCATAAGAGCCAATGATGAGGCGGCAAATGTGTTTGTAATTTCGTTTGTTTGTTCTTCAGAGTCGATGAATTTTTTCAGGGATAAGACATTTCGTGTGCCTCACGGACTTAAAAGAAATATCGGTGCCATAATAGAAGAATATAAGGAAACGTTCAAACCCATGTCTCCCGAGGATGTAAAACTGGAGATAAAAGAAAATCCCCCCATAGGCGGACAGCAGATGATAAGGACATATCTGGAGCAGTTTCTCATTATGCTTATACGAAGTGAGCAGGAAAGCAGGGAAATGAGGATATTCCCCTCAAAGGAGAGTATGGAAAACCACTTGGCTTCTTCCATGATTAACATAATAGAAGAAAATATATACAACAAAATAACGGTTGAAGATATTTGTCTTCAGCTGAATTATTCCAGAGCATATCTTTCCAAAATATTCAGATCTGCATCAGGATATACCTTGCTGGAATACATATTGATACGAAAAATCCGCGAAGCCAAAAAGCTTATCAGGGAGGAAAGATACAACTTCACCCAGATATCGGATATGCTTTGCTTTGATAACCCTCACTATTTTTCCGCAGTATTCAAGCGTGTGACCAATATGACACCCACGGAGTACAAAACATCTGTCAAAAGTCTCTGAATATAGCAAAACTGTCTCACCAAACAAATTATTTTTAGCTTGTTTAATGAGACAGTTATTTTTACATATTTTCCATTATGCCGTCAATCATAGTTCCTATTGTTCTGAACATATTGTTGGCAGTTGCTTTCATTTTTTTGTGTTGTTTATCGTTGATGGGGTCTGCTATCATTCCCATAGCCGCACCGAGTATGGCACCGCAGGCAAGTCCGCCCCAAAAGCCTTTTGTTGACACAGTAATCCCCTCCTTTGTTATAAAAGAATTGTGGTTTTTTCTTTGAAGCAGTCGCAGATGAAGTAACCTCCGGCATGTGAGCATACGGGACATACCGCAGGAGATGCCGTACCCTGATGAATGTGACCGCAGTTTGTGCAAACCCAAAGGACATCGCTTTCGGATTTGTACAGACATCCGTCCTTTAAGGCACAAAGGAGCTTTTCAAATCTTTCCGCGTGTATTTTTTCTATTTCCGCTATCATAGAAAAAGCATTTGCAATTTCATTAAAGCCTTCATTTTTTGCAATCTGAGCAAAGTTCTTGTAAGCATCGTTGTATTCTTCGTATTCGTTATGAACCGCCGCAGTGAGTAAATCCTCGGTTTTTGTGTAAACATTAACAGGATATGAAGCCGTTATGTCGAAATTTGTGTCATTTTCACTTTTCAGAAAATCATAGAAAACCGTTGCGTGAGCCTGCTCCTGCTTTGCAGTAAAATCAAAAACTCTGCCGATGGCAAAATATCCTTCGGTGTTGGCTTTGGATGATGCCATATTGTAGCGGTTGCGAGCCATACTTTCTCCGGCGAAGGCTCTCATAAGATTAATTTTTGTTTCACTTGATTTCAGTTCCATAAAAAATCACCTCCTTACTAAAGTTTTTACAGTAAGGAGGTGTTTTATTCTTATCTGGATTCAAAATATTTGGAAAGGACAGTTCTCGCAATAGGAGCGGCAACTGTACCGCCGGTATTTTTGTGAGGAAGATTTTCCACAACCACACATATAGCTATTTCCGGATTATCATAGGGAGCAAATCCTGCAAAAAGTGCGTGTGCAGTACCTTTTTCCGTATCAATCTCGGCAGTTCCGGTTTTTCCGCATACTTCTGCTTGGTACACGGCGGCACCTGTTCCCGTGCCTTGTTCAACACATTTTTTCATAAGCTCCTTGAGCTTTGAGGCAGTGTGACTGTCGGTGCATTTTTTAAGCTTTGTGGGGGTGGCACGGATACCTCCGGTTCCCGATGTTGAGTCCACTATATAGGGAGTCATCATAACACCGTCGTTGGCTATTGCACCGGCAATCAGTGCTATGTGCAGGGGAGTTGCTTTTACATCGCCCTGTCCGAGACACAGATTTGTCACATCTCCGGGAGAAGTTATTTCCTCCGGGAGAGCCGATGGTGCCACACCAAGTCTGTCAAGTTTGATTTTGTCATCAAACATAAACCTTTTTGCCGTCTGGATTATTTTATCGCTTCCAAGCGTGTTTCCTGCCTCGGAGAAGTAAATATTACTGGAATTTATAAAACCTTTTTCCAGATTGGTTTCTCCAAGAAATTTACCCTTTCCCTCACCGTAATTTTTGATTTTTACAGTTAGCTCATTTTCATCATTAAAAACAAAATCATCCATTCCGTTTTCTATCATAGAGGCAGCAACTATCATTTTGAAGGTAGACCCGGGAGGATATGCCTCCATTGTTGCCCGTCGCAGAAGGGCCTTGCTATCACTTTCGGATGCTTTTTTAATATTTGCCTCAAGGTTTGCAGGAGTCGGATCAAATCCGGGTTTACTTACCATTGCAAGAATTTCGCCTGTTTTGGGGTTCAGTGCAACAACACTGCCTTTGTTGTTTCCGAGTGCATAGTATGCACTCTCCTGGAGGCGGTGGTCAATTGTGAGGTTGATATCCAGCCCCCATCGCATACTGTCGCCATCAAAAATGGATTTTATATCCCGAAGAAAAGACAGAGCATTTCCCACAAGGGGAGCGGTGGATTTGCCGGTAAGGTCACTGTTATAGAATTTTTCTATTTCGTTGGAGCCGAGTATATTGGATTTGTATCCGATAATGTGTGCATACATATCTCTGTACGGATAGGAGCGGATAGCATCCTTTCCGACACCGCTGCTTTGGGCAAGAACGACACCTTTCCTGTCCAGGATAGAGCCTCTTCTTACATAATCCTCTCTGTCGGATGTGGAAACCACCGCATAATCGTCGTGATTTACAAGGTCAAAAACAGTAATGTACACAATGAGCGAAAGAAACATTATTCCAAAAACAGTGAGAAGGTGTGCAATTTTTTTGTTGTTCATATTTTTCGATACACCTTACCTTTCAGTTTCAGGCGTACACTTCCGTTAAAGTCGTTTTGGATGCTTTGGCTGAATCTATCCGCTATGGAATCGTCTATAGATACCTCCATTGTTATGCTTTCGGCATAATCCTTGCTTTCGCACACAGCACCCATTGATTTTATGAGATATTCAGCTGAGCCGAGAAGCGGGTAGGGAACATCCAGCTCAAAAAGGGAGCAGGGCTTCATAGTGACAATACCGGCGGCATTTACACCTTCCTTAGCGGATTCCGTATATGCCCTCACAAGTCCTCCGGTACCCAGAAGCGTTCCGCCAAAATATCTTGTAACCACACACACAATGTCGGTTATACCTTGCTTTTCCATCATTTCCAGTATGGGGAGTCCCGCAGTTTTTGCAGGTTCGCCGTCATCTGTATATTTTTTCGTTCCGTCGTTTAGTATATATGCATACACATTGTGACGGGCACTGTAATGCTGTTTCTTAATTTTTTCAATAAAGGAGACAGCCTCGCTTTCTGTTTCCGCATGGGATACATTCGCTATAAATCTTGATTTTTTTTCCACAATTTCCGCTGATGCTGTGTTCTCCACGGAAACATACAGTTTTTGTTCTGACATGGTCTTTACCTCATAGGTGGGAAAGTGTTTTAAAAAAACAGCCGCCTTTTCCGGACGGCTGTTTTTGATGAATCAGATGTATTTGCAAACGCTTTCGGGAAGCTCGCTTGCATCTGCACTTATGCAGATTGTAAATCTAACATTGGAGTCTTCGCTTATTTTTTCAAGCTTTTCTACGAAATCTGCAAGACCGTCCTTGTCATCGGGTACAACCTTGAACAAACTGTCTACAAATATATGAGATATATCATAGTTCTGGGACAACATACCCAAAATAAATGCCTTAAAGAGTCTGAAGGTTTCTGTATCGGCATTGGAAACATCTACCAATCTTACTTCGTAGGGTACCTCGAGCATATGTCTGTTGGAGTTACAAACGAATACTACATTGCCGTTTTCTTCCTTAACTGCCTGAGCAATAGCATCGAGCATAGTTTTTGTTTTTCCGCTGCCTTTTTTACCAATAACTAATTTTATCATTGTTATTCCCCCTCTAATATATTGAAGTTATATACATTATACAATATATTTTGGGATTCTTCAAGACAATATTGTAAATTTATTGAAAATTTTTTCAAATTATATTTAATTGTTATATGTTATTAAGAGATATGCACACGTTTCTTGTGAGAAGGTCAATGTAGGAAAAAGACATTGTACATTTTTTCTTGAGTTTTGTATCAAAATGAGATACTACAAATATTTCCGGATAGGCTGCAACTATGGTGCAATCGGTAAGTATTATTCTTTTTCTGCCCTGTTTATAGAGCAGGGAACACTTTGAGTCCATAGCATTTTTTACCGCTGTTTTAATTTTTTCTTTGCTATTTGACAATTTGCTTCACCTCAAAACAATTTTTCCCTGATGTTTGTTTTTTTATTCAGTGAATAATTACCGCTCATAAAGAAAAAACTTTTGTTGGTGATTATCTTGAAAAATATTTTTCTATATACCGAAGCAGAGAAAAAGGACGGGTTTCAAATAAAAAATCCGGCGGAAGAGAAAAATGAAGATTATATGGAATATGTCAGCTCTTCTCTTGGCGTAAACAAAGATTATGTCAAGAAGGTTTTTTCAATTCCCAAAAATGGTGATGTTATTTTAAGAGAATTTTCTATTGGACTTTCCGGTGGAGAAATACCTGCGTTTCTTGTGTGTATAGAGGGACTTTCAAATTCAACTTCTGTCAATGATCTTGTTTTGAGGCCTCTTATGAGCGAAAATCATGATTTTGCCGGATATGATATAGAACAGTGCCTGCAGAAAGCACTTGTTCCGCAGGCACAGTTCAAAAAGGAAAAAAACATAAATACCGCTCTCCAGACCGTAACCCTGGGTAACACTGTTCTTTTTGCCGAGGGGATGGAGGCGGTGTATATTGTAGATACCAAATCCTGGGAGCACAGAGGAGTTGGTAATCCTGAGAATGAAGCAGTTATTCAGGGACCTCATGAGGGCTTTAATGAAGTCCTCAGGTGCAACACTGCTCTTGTTCGTAAAAGTCTCAACACCACAAATCTCGTGATGGAAAACATACTCCTTGGTAAAACAAGCAAAACAGCAGGTGCTATTGTATATCTTAAAAACATTACCAATACAAGCCTTGTGGATGAGGTAAGACGCAGACTTACTATGATAGATGCGGAATATATTTTCTCCACTCTCGATGCAGAGCAGTATATAGAGGAGGCATCGTTTTTGCCCATACCGCAAATGGTAACTACCGAAAGACCGGACAGGGTATGCCGTGCTCTTACCGAGGGAAGAGTTGCACTTATTATGAACGGCAGCAGCCATGCCCTTATTATGCCTGCTACTTTTTTTGACCTTATCACTTCTGCAGAGGATGAATACCTCAGGTATCCTTATTCGTTGCTTGTAAGATTACTCAGATATCTGGCGGTTTTTCTTTCTCTTCTGCTTCCCGGGCTTTTTGTGGCACTTCTCAATTTTCATCCGGAGCTGATACTGACAAATATACTGATTGCTGTATCATCTTCAAGGGCATTGGTTCCGTTTGGGGCAGTCACGGAGCTTATCATTATGGAAATATGTTTTGAGCTTATAAAAGAAGCGGGGATAAGGGTTCCGGGTCCCATTGGCTCAACCCTCGGTATTGTCGGAGGTCTCATCATAGGTCAGGCGGCAGTTGAGGCGAATCTTGTGAGCCATATCGTGATTATAGTCGTTGCTCTGGGGGGTATAGCATCATTTACAGTTCCCTCGTATTCGCTGTCTTTTGCATTTCGGTTCACAAGATTTGTTTTTATTCTCAGCAGTGCATTTTTGGGACTGTTCGGACTTTGTGCCGCCTTTTTTGTACTGGTGCTTATGGCTATGGGAACAGAGTCATTCGGTGTGCCTTTTATGTCACCTCTCTCCCCGGGAGACGGAAGCAATACCGTGAACCTTGTTTTTGGTGCCCCTATATGGAGAAGAGGCACTAAGAGGGAAAGCTATCTCAAACCGAAGGATATGTACAAAAAAGCCTTAATTAGCAGAAAGTGGAGGCAATAGTATATGCATAAATCAAATACTGCAGAAGCGGTGTATCTGTTTTCAATCCTTGGAATTTCATATGTTGTTCTTGGAGGAATTTCCGGATTTGCCCGGAATTCCGGAAGTGCCGCCGGTATAAATTCATTGGTATGTACCGTGGTTTGTTTTTTGGTTCTTCGCCTGTGTGCAATAGGTATGGGGGAAAAGGATTTTTTTAACCTGACGGACAGTGTGTACGGCAGAAAAATGAGATTTGTAATTATGACGTTGTTTTTTGCGGTAACGATTCTGAATGCTTCGGCAAGACTTGAAATTTATACAGATGCAGTATCGGAATTGATATTGCGTAAAACTCCAAAGGAAGTAATTGCAGCGGTTTTTTGTATCTGTGCTTTTTTTGCCTGCCGTTTCGGAACAAAATCGCTCAGCAGATATTCTCTTGTCATATTTATACTTTTTTGTGTTTTATTTGCTGTTATTCTCTGCTTTTCTGCTACGGAAATAAAAAAAGAAAATATGTTCCCCCTCCTTGGCAGGGGAGATGCAAAAAATGTTGCAAATATGCTCTATCTTTTTTCGGATGCTGTATATGTCACTCTGGCATTCCGCGGCAGGGGAGCAGCAAGATCGATGAGCGTTATTCCCGTTGTGACGGGAATAGCAGGGATGATACTTACTGCTTTCTACACTCTTTGTGTACCGTACTATGCATTGGATTACAATATTTATCCATTGTACACTCTGGCATCTCTTGCAAATTCCTCAGTAATATTTCAGCGGTTGGACGGACTTGTATTTATTATATGGTTTTTCTGCGGTTTTGTATCTGTGGGAGCACTGGCTCTTTTTGCTACGGAGATTTTCAAAAAAAACTTTTCCCTTTCGGACAGACGGGCTGTTTCCGCCCCTGTTGTTCTGCTGATATTTCTTGTATGGTCAAGTGCTTTTATTGACAAAAAGGCGGTTTTTAATGCTATGACGGTCATCACATTCGCTTTTTTGCCGCTAACGGTGATTTTGCACAGATTAAAGCTTAAAAAAACGATAATACCCCTTGTGCTCAGCTTGTGCATTGTATGCCTGTCCGGATGCTATGACAACAAGGAGACAGATACTTTTGCTACTGTTCTTTCTGTGGCAGTGGATAAATCTCCCGAGGGAAGAAAATATACCTTTTCCGTAGCGGACACATCCGGAAAAACCGGCACAGACGGGGGAGACAGTGCTTCGTCAGTAACGCTCTCGGTTTCCGCTGAAAATATTCATAATGCGGTAAATACTCTTTCGGGCAGACTAAGCCGTAATCTGAGTCTTTCCCATCTTTCGGCAGTGTTGTTTTCCCTGGAGGAAGCACAGAAGGGAATGTATGAAGAGATTGAATATCTGGAAAAAAGAGTTTCTGTCCGCCCCCAGACACATATTGTTGTCACAAAAGGAAATGCAGGAGAATTTTTGAGTCAGAATAAGCCTAAATTACAGCCTAACTCAGAAAAATACTTTGACGGTATACTAAATAAGGGGGATATCTATCTGCCCTCTATGCGTATATCGGATTTTTTGACTGCATACAGAGGGAAAAAAAGTCACTTTGTTCCTGTGATTGCTTTCGGTGATGAAAGCGGTGACGGCATAGAAGATATTGTATGCGGTGTGGTAAAAAACGGAAAGCTTGAGGGTACATCCGACAAACTTTGGCTTCCGGCACTTATAAGCGGAAAGGGAAGCTGTATTTTTGAAGGCAAGCTTATAAAGACAGATGGAAAGACGGATATCAGGGTGAGTCTGGACAATGGTTTGAGGGCAGAAATAATTCTTTCAGTAAATGATGACCGCATCACACTTGATAAACTGGAAAAGTCTATGGAAAGAGAACTGACGGAATATGCATCCCGTGGCTATGATGTAGCGGACATATGGGGAAGAGCTGCAGGACTTTTCAGACTTCAGAAAAACTATGAATTGCAGGATTCGGAAAGCCTGATAAAAAACGCAATTTTTGATGTAAAGACAGTGGGGTGATATGCTTGGCAAAAAATATCATTTTGATTGGCATAACCCTGTGGGTTGTGGTATATACAGTAAGTTATGGATTGTATGAATTTCGGACAGGCTCAAAAAAAGCGGCGGCAGGGGTATTTGTTTTGAGTCTTGTGCTGTGTCTGCTTTTTATAAAAATATAAAAAGTGTTTTACATTTCATTCGTTATGTGTTAAAATAGCTGTGGTATTATTTTATAAGGTGGATAATTATATGACCATACAGCAGTGCAGATATATTCTGGAGATAGTAAACCGTGGTTCCTTCAACGAGGCGGCAAAGGCAATGTTTGTTGCCCAGACAAGCATTTCCGGAGCTGTAAAATCCATAGAGGACGAGCTTGGAATAAAAATTTTTGAACGTTCAAACAAAGGAGTATTCCTTACGGATGACGGGGCAGAATTTGTTCGGTATGCAAGCCAGCTTGTGTCTCATGCTGATTTTATTACTGACAGATATTCCGAACCCGAAAAGACAGACAAAATTTCGGTTTCCTCCCAGCATTACGATTTTGTGGCAGAGGTGTTCGGACATTTTCTCAGTGAAAACGGAAGCGACAATTTTGATTTTTGCATTCGCGAGGTGGAAACCCGAAATGTAATTGACGATGTGGAAAAGTCTTTTTCGGATGTGGGAATAATAGCAATAAAAGATACGGATATGGGCGTTATGGAAAGACTCCTTGATGGAAAACGTATTGCTTTCTGTTCGCTTTTCAAAACGCCGTTTCATGTGTATATAGGAAGAGATCATCCCTTGGCTGACAAAAGCAGAATAAGCTTTTCTGAGCTTAAAAATTACCCCTATATCACCTACGAACAGGGCGGACACACAAGCTCAATGTTTACCGAGGAGTTTTCTGACAAAATAACATCCGATAAGAATGTACGGATAACCGACAGAGCAACACTTATGAATATGCTTTTTATCACCCAATGTTATACAATAGGTACAGGTACCATGAACTATTCAAAATTAAGCGGAGGCAACATCCTTGCAGTGCCTTTGGATACTGCGGGTGAGTACATAATAGGATATATAGTCCGTAAGGATAAGAAGCTCAATGCTTTGGCGCAAAAGTTTGTGGATGCTCTTGCGGATTTTTTCAAAAACAATCTTTTGTAGGATTGTTAAAGCTAACATTTCAAATATATTTCAATTTACGCAAAATGTCTTGTACATTGTGTGTTTTTGTGGTATAATAAAGAAACCTTTCTGCGGAACGGAGAATAATTATGATAAATGTAGCAATAGACGGACCTGCCGGAGCAGGCAAAAGTACAATAGCCAAAAGGATTGCCGGAGATATGGAATATCTGTACATAGATACAGGTGCAATGTACAGAACATTGGCATACAAGGCAATTAAAAACGGCATAGAAATTAAGAATGAAAAATCCGTAATAGCTATGCTTTCCGATACTAAACTTGATATAGTTTACAAAGGCGGGATGCAGAGAATGCTTGCAGACGGAATAGATGTTACAGACTACATAAGAACTCCCGAGGTATCTGCAGGTGCTTCCGATATATCCGCAATTCCTTTTGTAAGAAAGTGGCTTCTGGATGCACAGCGGTCTCTTGCCGAAAGAAACAACTGCCTTATGGACGGCAGAGACATAGGCACTGTTGTTCTGCCCGATGCAGATGTCAAGATTTTTCTTACCGCATCACCGGAAACCAGAGCACAGAGGAGATTTGACGAGCTTAAGGAAAAAGGAATTGATGTAACATATCAAAAGGTTCTTGAAGATATGAAAGAACGGGACAAAAACGATTCCACCAGAGCTTGTGCACCCCTCAAGCAGGCAGACGATGCAGTTTTTGTTGATACGAGCTCTCTTACTTTTGAGGAGTCTGTTTCTTTGATTAAACAAATTATATCGGACAAGGTTGGAAATAGATAATGGATTTTATAACAAATATTCTCAAGGCAATAGTGTCCGCAATTTTTAAAATTGAGATAAAAGGAACTGAGAACATTCCCGATACGGGTTCTTGCGTTGTGTGTATCAATCACATAAGTCTTTTTGATCCGTTGGTAATCTGCAAATCCGTTGAACGTCCCATTATATTTATAGGCAAACAGGAGCTTTTTAAAATTCCTGTTATCGGATGGTTTTTAAAATCTATAAATGTAATTCCCGTAAAAAGAGGAAGCGGTGATATCGGTGCGGTAAAGGCTGCCCTCAAAACCTTGAAGGATGGCGGAGTTCTTGGTATTTTTCCCACAGGAACAAGAGAAAAGAAAAACCCCAATGCCGATGTAAAGGGCGGTGCAGCAATGATTGCCCTTAAGGCAGGTGCACCGGTTATCCCGATAAATATAAAAGCTACATACAGAATTTTCTCAAAGGTTTACATAACAGTAGGAAAACCCGTTGATCTTTCGGAGTTTGAAGGCAGAAAGCTCTCACAAGAAGAGTTTGTTTCCGCTTCGGAGAAAATATACAAAAATATAAAATCATTAGGTGACAATAAGTGATTATACTTGCAAAGAGTGCCGGATTCTGTTTCGGTGTAAAAAACGCTGTGGACGGACTTGAAAAAGAAGCCGGAAAAGGTAAAATTTCTACTTTGGGACATATAATTCACAACGGTGATGTTGTGAGACAGTTTGAATCTATGGGAGTGTATTCCTATGAGGATGTACAGCAGATTCCTTCTGACTCCAAAGTTGCAATCCGTGCCCACGGTGTATCCAAGGATGTACTGGATAGCATCTCACGCAGGGAGCTGGAGTTTGTCGATTTGACTTGTCCCTTCGTGAAAAAAATTCACAATATAGTAAGCGAAAATCACAAAATCGGGAAAAGAATTGTTATAGTTGGAAACAAAGACCACCCGGAGGTTATCGGCATCAATGGTTGGTGTGATAACAGTGCACTAATTGCACTTGATGTCGCGGATTTAGAAGGACAGATTTCCGCAGATGATGATATTTGCGTAGTAAGTCAGACTACGTTGGATAGAAAAACTTTTGAAAAAATTGTAAATTATTTAAAAAACAGTTGCAAAAGCATAGAGGTTTTTGATACAATATGTAGTGCAACGGGTATGAGACAGACTGAGGCTGGCGAGATTGCCGCTAAGGTGGATATGATGATTGTTATAGGCGGAGCCAGCAGTGCTAATACATCAAAGCTTACTGCCATATGCAAGGAAAAGTGTCCTCGTACTTATCAAATTGAAAATTTTGGGGATTTACCCCAGAATATATATATACCAAAGATAATTGGTATAACGGCAGGTGCCTCAACACCTGCTTCAATCATTAAGGAGGTAGTAGAAAACATGGAAGAAATGCAGAAAAACAGCGGCGAAAATTTTGCTGCAGAATTTGAGGAGTATGAAAAATCTCTTATCACTTTAAATACAAGGGATATAGTGAAGGGAACGGTAATGAGCGTTTCTGATGCTGGTGTTAGTGTTAACCTCGGCTACAAATCAGATGGCTTCGTTCCTGCATCGGAAGTATCTGATGATCCTTCCGCAGACATCAAGACTCTTGTTAATGTTGGTGACGAAATTGAGGTTTTCGTTGTCAGAGTTAACGATGTAGAAGGTGAAGTTACCCTTTCTATGAGAAAGATTCTTGCTATGAAGGGTGCAAAGGAAATTGAAGAAGCATTTGAAGCAAAGACAATTCTCGAGGGCAAAGTTGCTCAGGTTGTAAACGGCGGTGTTGTCATAAACTGCAAGGGTACAAGAGTATTCGTTCCGGCTTCTCAGGCAAGTGACAGATATCTGGCTGACCTCGAACAGCTCGTAGGCACAACAGCATCCTTTAGAATTATTGATATCAAGAAGATGCGTGGCAGAACCAAAATTATAGGTTCTATAAAGAGCGTACTTGTTGAACAGAAGGCTGTACTTGCTGAAAAATTCTGGAATGAAGTTGAAATAGGCAAGAGATATCAGGGTGTAGTTAAATCCCTTACAAAGTTTGGTGCTTTTGCAGATATCGGCGGAGTGGATGGTCTCATCCACATTTCCGAGCTCTCCTGGGCTAAAATCAAGCATCCCTCCGAAGTTGTTAAGGAAGGCGATGTTGTAGATGTATATGTAATCAGCTTTGACAAGGAAACCGGCAAGGTTTCTCTCGGCTTCAAGAATGCTGATGACAACCCCTGGAAAAAGGCAGAACTTCTTAATGTTGATGATGTTATCGACTGTAAGATAGTTAGAATAGTTCCTTTTGGTGCTTTTGCAGAAATCTATCCCGGTGTGGATGGTCTTATCCACATTTCTCAGGTTGCTGATAAGAGAATCGGTAAGGTAGAAGACGAACTTATCATCGGTCAGCATGTTCAGGCTAAGATTGTTGAAATCGACCTCGAAAACAAGAAAATCGGTCTCAGCATAAGAGCACTTCTTGCAAAGGAAGAACCTGTAGAAGAAGCTGAAGCTGCAGCAGAAGAAGCAGAAGTTGTAGCAGAAGAAGTTGTAGCAGAAGAAGTTGCAGCAGAAGAAGTTGCTGAAACAACAGAAGAATAATCCGGTTTTTGCATCGGGTTGGCTTTTTAGCTGACATATGGACAGAATTAAACCTCTCAAAAGGCTTGCCCGTTGAGAGGTTCTGTTTTACTATTTTGATTTTGGTAAAAAAAGTCAAGGAGTGTAAAAAATGAAAAGAACACTTTTGATAGCAGTTGCAATTTTGGTACTTGTGCTTCCCTTTTCCGCTATGGCACAAACAACAGAGGATATGCTTCAGGGCAAGCAGGATATGGTAGTTATGGGGTCTGTCAAGGATATCAGAGATGATATAATAACAATAACGGTTGATCACTGTCTTGGCAACAATAACTCAGACCTTATAGGCACAGATATACAAGTGGAGGAGTTTTCCTATACCTATTGTGAAAAGCATTCCACCTCGGAATTCAGAAGTCCTATGATTTCTGATAATGTGGTGGTTTCAGTCAATAGGTCAGGGGATATATACTCCCTCGCTAATGCAGCATATAAGGTAGATTCCAACGAATATGCAAATTGCAAAATTATTGTTCTTGGCGGAGCGGAAGAGGACTGTGTAAATGACCTCCTTTCGGCAACATGTTATATACGGGCAAACGCTATGGTTAATAAGTTTGATTTTGACAGCGAAGGGAGAATATACGCTGTATATCCCCAAAGCCCCGAGCAGTGCCTCACTACGGTAAGCTCTCAAGGACAAAAGCTTGCAGACGAAGAAACTCCCGATGAACTTCCGGCAGTTCCGGCACCTGCACCGGCTCAGGAAAACCAACCTACACAGGATTACACGATGTATACAATAATTATTTTGGTTGTTGGTGTTTTTGCCGGAATGGCGGTTGCGTATGCTTTGTTTGCACGCAGGAAAAATAAATAAGCAATGAAAAAAATCGGCAAATCTCTTGGGATTTGCCGATTTTTTGGAAAAGAACAATCAAATAAATAATTAAAAATAAATTTGTTTTACGGTTTTAGACATTACTTTTTCCTTTTTCGCTATTACATTAAATTGATAAACTCACTTTTAGAGAATAACGAAGAGTGAATAGATAAAAAGTAAAATCGACAAGACTCTTTCGAATCTTGTCGATTATGGTGCGGGTGACAGGACTTGAACCTGCACATCGTAGACACCAGAACCTAAATCTGGCGCGTCTGCCAATTCCGCCACACCCGCAAATTCACAAAAAATATTTTAGCATATTATATTTTCTTTGTCAACAAAAAAGTTTACTCAAGTCTTTACAAAATTTAAATTATGTGCTATGCTGAATTTGTATGAATTAAATTGAGATTAAGGGGTATTTTATGAAAAAATTTATTTCCTGGAATGTTAACGGACTTCGAGCTGTATGTTCCAAGAACTTTTATGAAGAGTTCAATAAATTAGATGCAGATATTTTTTGCGTACAGGAAACCAAATTGCAGGCAGGGCAAATAGAACTTGAAATTGACGGATATTTTCAGTATTGGAATTATGCTGAAAAGAAGGGATATTCCGGAACTGCAGTTTTTGCCAAGGAAGAGCCTCTTAATGTTTATTACGGCATAGGTATAGAAGAACACGACAAAGAGGGCAGAGTTATTACTTTGGAATATGATAACTTCTATTTTGTATGTGTATATACTCCTAATTCTCAGAATGAACTTAAGCGTCTTGATTACCGAATGGTATGGGAGGATGCCTTCCGTGACTATCTTGTGAACCTAAAGGCAAAGAAGTCCGTGATAGTATGCGGTGATCTTAATGTTGCAGCGGAAGAAATCGACCTGAAAAATCCAAAAGCAAACAGACATAATGCAGGCTTTACGGATGAAGAAAGAGAAAAAATGAGAATTCTCAAAGATAGCGGATTTACAGATACCTTCAGATTTTTCTATCCGGATGTGACAGATATATACTCCTGGTGGTCTTACCGTTTCAGTGCGAGGGCAAAGAATGCAGGGTGGCGTATAGACTATTTTCTTACTTCCGAAGATTTAAATACAAAGCTTGCGGATGCTAAAATACACACGGATATTATGGGTTCTGACCATTGTCCTGTAGAACTTACCATCAATCTATAATGATGCAGAATGAATTAAAATTCAAAAGACTGGGATTTGGGGTTAAGCAGTTGCGTTAGTATCCGAACTCGCCAAAACCAAGTAAAATATCCGTTTTTCTTCGTTGTCGGTCTTGAAATACGACAGTATTCCTGCGACCTGC